>JAZRAT010000048.1:0-31268 GCA_045634725.1 Alistipes sp.
GAGGTTCCACCTCTTCCCATTCCGAACAGAGAAGTTAAGCTCACTCACGCCGATGGTACTGCCTATTTAGGTGGGAGAGTAGGTAGCCGCCTCTTTAAGAGAAGATCGATTATTTCGGTCTTCTCTTTTTTATTTGCGCAGATTCCTGGTACACCTTACTTGAATGGCGATTTGGCTGTACGCATAGTACTATCCAAATCGCCATTCTTCGTTGCGGCGTACCATAAATTCTGCGCAAATAGAAAAATTGAGAGACCGAAGATCTTCTCTTAAAGAGGCGGATGCCTGCTCTTTGTCTCCACCTTCGTTCATATCTGCAATCTTTTTAAACCTCCCTTTGAAAATGGTGGCTTTGTTGTAAGCCTACGGCTTACCTCACCTGCGGTGACGACGCTGTAGTGGAATAAATTTGATAGCAATGAGAGTTTCTGCAGATGGTCCTCCATTCAACATATATCTATTAGGATTTTGTAGATTGGAGAAAATTTTGCTAAATTTGTGTTGCATTAGCATCTTATCTATACCTTGTGTGCGATATCAGGCTATTAGAATCAACTTTAAAAACCTACACTAATGGCTAACGAAACCCGAGACAAACTCTTTACGCGAAACTACATATTGGTATGTCTATCGGCATTTCTAATGTCGTTCTCATTCTTTATACTTGTGCCCACGCTGCCACTCTACCTTAAGGACACCTTTGGCATAAGTCAGGCATTGGTGGGCGTAGTACTCTCGTGCTATGTCGTGGCCGTGCTCTCGGTGCGTCCCATAGCGGGATTTGTTGCCGACACGCTTCCTCGTAAGAGTGTCTATGTTGCGGCCTATGCGATATTTGTTGCCTCGTTCACGGGCTACTTATTCATTACACAGACTCTGGCGCTATTTATCCTGTTGCGAATATTTCACGGTTTCAGCTTCGGAATGCTCACAACTGCGGGTAATACGCTTGTTATCGATGTTATGCCATCGTCAAGGCGTGGTGAAGGTCTTGGTTACTACGGAGTTACGAATAACCTCGCGATGGCATTTGGACCTATGGCGGGACTATTCGTTATATCGTTGGGGGACTATACGCTCCTATTTCTGACCTCGCTTGTTACGGGTGCTATAGGCTTGATTCTCGCATCGATAGTGCGCGCTCCGCGTAAGGTTTTGGAGAAGACAGAGTTCAAGCTCTCGGCGGATAGATTCTTCCTCAAGGAGGGTATTCGTGCATGCTTCGCATTCTTCCTCCTTGCTATGCCTTATGGTATGACGACAAGCTATATGGCGCTATATGCTCGTGAGGTCGGCATAACGCAGAATGCGGGACTCTTCTTCACGGTGATGGCTGCGGGACTCATAGCCTCGCGTCTGCACTCGGGCAAGCGTGTGGACAGGGGCTTCGTAACCGAAACGATACGACTTGGCATATGTATAGCCTTCTTTGGTGCTATGGGCGAGGCGGTGCTCTCCGTGGTTGCGGGATGGAGCATTGCGGCGGGTTATGTGCTCTACTTCCTCACGGCCTTCCTCTTTGGTTATGGCTATGGAACTATGTTCCCAGCATACAACACCCTCTTTATCAATCTTGCCCCCAACTCGCGTCGTGCAACGGCAAATGCCACGTACCTCACGGGATGGGATGTGGGCATCGGTTGCGGTATGCTCTTCGGTGGTATGCTCGCCGAGGGTGGCTACGAGCACTGCTATATGCTTGGCACGGCGTTGGTAGTCGTTGCGTTGTTATTCTTCATGCGTGTGGTTACGCCACATTTCCAGTTGCACAAACTACGTTAGAGCGCCCTACTGCCAGGGTGTTATCTGCTTGCCGAAGTAGTCGAAGGTTGCCACTTGGTCACGGAGAGTAACCTCCGATGTACCATTGTCGATGTTGAACACAATGGCGTCGTACTCCATATCTATAATATATCGCCCTCGCTTATCTATAACGCCCCACTTATGGTTGTGGCCCTCGACAATCGCGCGGTCCTCCATAAAGTTACTTGCTACGCGATATATCGCCTCGATTACCACATTGCCACACTCATCCTCGAAGCCGAAGCCCTCGGTGGTGGAGAAGCGACGTAGACCCTCGCATGCGGGGTAGAGTGTGCGACCATTGTCGACAGATGTGCCATATGGCGCAAACTCCTCGTGAAGTTCGTTGTTGGCGAAGTCATCTGCGGGTGAGTATCTCGAGATTAGCTCCATAAGTTTCTCAAAGGCCTCGCTATCGTTGCCATAACCGCGTGTGGCGTAGTAGGGGCGTATGATGTGCCAATGGTGGGTGCGGTCTACGATGATGCTATTTGGGTGCAGGTGGTTGATGCTTACGTCGTGGCGTTGTAGCTCCCTGCGCAGTGCCTCCATGCCGTTTACGAGGTTGTTGTGACGATGGGTGTAGAGGGCCTCGCTAAGGGGCACGCCCTCGGGAAGAGGCTCCATTATCAGCGGAGAGAGGTGACTCTCAAGTCCCGCGCATAGCATCTCATTATCAAATATTTGCAATCTCTGCATATAGTTGCTCTTCGCGGGAAGTGCACGATTGGCGCATGTTATCATCTCCAGGGATGTGGGTGTTATGGGTGCATATACTATGACGCTCTCATTCTGGTACTCAGCGCGACACTCGGCGAAATATTTGGTGCGTGTGATAGTCTCGCAATCGCACTCCAACTCTTTACAGCTGTGAAGGCACTCCATGGGGTGCATCATAGCGTTTTGAAACTCTAATATGGAACACTCCTTCATGGTTATAGGAATCTAATGTTATTGGCGCTTTCGGTGCCGATGTTGAGTATGGCAAGCAGGTCGCAGGGCGAGGTGTTGTATATCACGCCACGGTAGGGACCACGGCGCTTGAGACCCATGATATGGGCCACGAGGGGCTCCAATGTCTTGGGTATGATGCTCGCCATCTTGAAGAGTATGTCGCGGTCACGACGATCGGTGGTGTACCTCTTGGCGTGGGGAAAGACCTCGTGGTAATCCTCCTCGATATCGGACGACAGGTGTATGTTGAATAGCAGGGTGTTGCCATCCTCGGTATGCGTGAGCCTGATGCGTGAGGCTATATCGAGGATATCGGCCTCGTGGGCATCGTTGTAGTCTCCGTCGGTGATATGAAAGACCATGGGAGGAAAACTATAGCGGTTATCGAGGTTGTGACACCAGCGCTCGATGAGCGTGTAGGCGTAAGCAAGAGCCTCGTGCATGGGCGTAGAGCCACCGGCACGAGGTTTTATCCACTCGTGAAATGTTATTGGAGCAGTTGTCGTGCTACCATCTGCGTTGTGTTGTTCGATGTATACTGTTTTGGGTGCTGGGGCCATCTCGATGAGCCTGTCTATGGCGACGAAGCCCTCGCTGTCGCCAGGGAGTAGCGACCTGACATCTCCCATCGAGTAGCCAAGTACGGCGATGTCGTAGTAGTTGCGCACCTTATTACCGCGTACTGCGCGCAACATAAGCTCATCAATCATGATGTTGCATATGTACTCTACAATCTCAATCTTTGGACGTATGAGATTGCCGATTTTTGCTCTCTGCAACATCGATATGGAGCAGTCAACAATAAAGATTATAGCAGTACGCTCATTATGGGTTACGGGTTGGCGGTACATATTGTGGAAGGGGATTTGCACCTGTTGCCTATGGGTGGTTTAGTCGCGTCTGAAGAGGTCTCTTGTGTAGAGTTTATGCTCTATGTCGCTTAGGTCGGTGTGGTAGCGATTGCTTATTACCACGTCGCTCTGGGCCTTGAAGCGGGCAAGGTCGTTAACAACCTCCGAGCCGAAGAACATCGTGCCATCCTCGAGCGTCGGTTCGTAGATGATGACCTTCGCACCCTTGGCCTTGATGCGTTTCATGACACCCTGTATGGAGCTTTGGCGGAAGTTGTCGGAGTTGGACTTCATCGTCAGGCGGTAGACGCCCACCGTTACCTCGCGCTCCTTAGTTGCATCCCACACGCTCGAGCCCGTGTAGTATCCCGCCTTGCGTAGCACCTGGTCGGCGATGTAGTCCTTGCGTGTGCGGTTGCTCTCGACGATTGCCGTCATCATGTTTTGTGGTACGTCGCCATAGTTTGCCAGGAGTTGCTTCGTATCCTTCGGAAGGCAGTAGCCACCATAACCAAACGAGGGATTATTATAGTGTGTGCCGATGCGGGGGTCGAGGCCCACGCCATTGATTATAGCCTCCGAGTCGAGACCCTTCATCTCGGCATATGTGTCGAGCTCGTTGAAGTAGCTCACACGCAGGGCGAGGTAGGTGTTGGCAAAGAGCTTCACCGCCTCTGCCTCCTTGACACCCATCAACAACACGGGAACATCCTCCTTTATCGCACCTTGTTTAAGTAGCGTGGCAAAGGTCTCCGCCTCATGCTCGAGGTACTCCGTGTCGGCAATCTTGCGTATCGCCTCATTCTCGGCCTCGAAGGCCTCACCCTCGATGGTGCGGGGTATGCCCACAATGATGCGTGAGGGGTAGAGGTTGTCCTCCAGCGCACGGCTCTCGCGCAGGAACTCTGGCGAGAAGAGCAGATTGAGGCGTTCAACGCCCTGCGACGCATACTTGGCATAGAGGCTTCGCGAGTAACCCACAGGCACGGTAGACTTTATCACCATCGTAGCCGTGGGGTTTACCTTGAGCACCCTCTCGATGACATCCTCGATGTTGTGTGTGTCGAAGTGGTTGAGTGCAGGGTCGTAGTTCGTAGGCACGGCGATAACCACGAAGCGGGCATCACGATATGCCTCCTCGTCGTTGAGTGTTGCGCGTAGCGATAGGTTCTTCGAGCGCATGTACTCCTCGATGTAGTCATCCTGAATGGGCGAGATGCCTCGATTGACCATCTCGACTCTCTCGCGGAGAATATCCACGGCGACAACATCGTTATGTTGGGCGAGTAGGGTGGCGATGCTAAGTCCTACATAGCCTGTTCCTGCAACTGCAATCTTCATATACTCTTGTCTCTTTATCTTTCTACATGATGCGTCGCGATGCGCTCTCGGCGGTGAGACGCATGCTCTGCATGTCAACACCAGATATCACAGCCAAACCTGGTTGCTTGCCCACCTCGATAGAGCCCTTGCGCTCTGCTATGCCGAGGGCCTTTGCTCCGTTGAGTGTGGCGTAGGTGAGCAACTCGGCAAGGGGCACTTCTCCCACAAGGCGCATATTCTCGACCATCGAGAGGTGGCGTGCCGAGGCGAGCGAGTCGGTGCCGATGGCAATCTGCGCCCCCATCTCGCGGTAGAGCGTTACGGGTGGCGTGATACCCGAAATATAGCGGTTTGACTCGGGGCACAACACCCATGTGGGTGGTGTGTCGAAGTGACTGTCTAATAGCCGAATATCCTCGGCCGTGCTCTTGCATCCGTGCACCAATATCGTTCTGCGGGTGGCGGGCACGCTCTCCGCGATACGCTTTGCGGGGTGACCATAGTGCAGAAAATCGCACTCCCAGCCCATGCGTGTGTACCACTCCCAGAGTGACCCTTTTTTGTTATATAGCGCTATCTCATCCTCCGACTCGAGTAGGTGTACCGAGAGGCTCTCCCTGCCCTCCTTGGCGATGTCACGGAAGATGCCGTCTTGGAGCGAATATGTCGAGTGTGTGGTGATGTCAGCATGGTTATATTTCGAAGCCATAGCACGCTGTGTGTCACACGATTGCGCCGTTAGACCAAAGACCTCAAAAAGGGTGTGGTACTCAATCTTTGAACGCTCCTTGATGGGCATAACGAGGTCGTCGTTGGCGATATCCATAACCGCCTCAACACCCTCGTACCACATTTCGCTATCGGCAACCGAGGCGGCGTGTAGTCGCTCCTCAGGGGTGTAGTTGCCCCTCACGCGACCAATCTCGCGTGCAAAGCCCGCAAAGCCCGTTCCCTCCGCGATAGCACCACGCAGGTAGGCCAGTTCGAGGTGGCTATGTGCGTTAATCATGCCAGGGATAAGGATGCCGGGGTAGAACTCAACGCTCGCGATGTTGTCTATAGAGTCGTGGCGCGAGATATTGGTTATGGTGCCGAGGTCGTCAACCTCGACAACGATACCCCTCTCCAATGTCCCGTTAATGAGCGCGTAGTGTGATGCTATCCTTCTCATTGTCAACATCTATTGAATCGCGCTCTACGACCTTAATGGTGTCTGCCGTAAAGCCCATCATCATATCGTAGTTCAAGAGGCGTATGTCGAGTTGCTTCTTGTAGAGGCTATCTACCGAGATCTCTGTAGGCAACACGCGTACCACCTTGAAGTTCGTAATCTTGATATCGGGAACCTTTGGCTCCTCGTTGCGGGGGTGGTAGTACATGTCGATAAATATCTCGTTGTGCGCAGAGTCGATGGAGAGCTTACGCGTGTATGAGGCATCGCGGTAGCGGCTGAGCATCATGGTGTGGCGCAGTGTCTCGAGCGTGTCATTCTTCAGGGCATAGACCAAGACGCGCGAGTTGCGGTTCTCGTCCAGCGTGTCGATGTAGTAGTCGAAGGTGATGGTGTAGTCGCCTGTAGTGAGGTCGCCGATAGATATACGCAACTTGTTGGTGTCGCGCAGGCGCTTAACGCGTATCAGCGAGTCCTCGTATACGATGC
The DNA here is from genome assembly GCA_045634725.1 of Alistipes sp. Taxonomy (GTDB): domain Bacteria; phylum Bacteroidota; class Bacteroidia; order Bacteroidales; family Rikenellaceae; genus Alistipes. The sequence goes on from JAZRAT010000048.1 coordinate 6,592, forward strand.
GTGTATACTTACGGCGTGCAACATTATCTATGGTGTCGAGCACCACAATCTTGCGACTCTCGAGCTTCGACTCGGCTGCGAGCTGGTCGCTCACCCTCACCATAAGGTCGCTCAAAAGGGCACTCTTACGCTCCGAGAATGTCTTAAGCGTATGTTGCATATCCTCGACCGTATATCCGTAGCGCTCGAAGATAGGCTCATAGAGGTATAGCGAGTCCTCGTTGATGCCACTCTCACCAATATAGGCATTGGCAAGGTAGGCGTCGTGGAAGATCTTGATGAGGTCTTCGTCTGGAATCTCGCGCTGGCGTTGACAGCCTGCACTTGCGAGAAGTGTGACTACTGCACACAGTAGCACTATGGTGCGTCTCTTAAAATTCATATATCAATACAATCTTCTTCGCTGTTATGCCCTCCTGCGCAACTTGGCGCGTACGGTGAGGGTAGATATGATAAAGCCTATGGCTATCATTATGGCGTTAACCACGATTATGTCCCACGGGTTGATATCTACGGGGTAGCTCTCCATAATCATGTTACCCGGAATCTGTATCCATCCGTAGTGTTGCTGGCCGAGGGCAAAGCCCACGCCGAGGAGTGTGCCGAGGAGGCAGCCCGTGATGGTGAGCAACATGCCCTCGCCCACGAATATGCCCTGCACAAGTCGTCGGTTGGCACCCATGGCGCGGAGTGTAGCGATGTCACGGCTCTTTTCTGTAATGAGCATAAGCACCGTGCCCACGATGGAGAATGCTGCGACGGTGGCTATGAGTATGCCTATAAGCATTATGGCAAACTTCTCGATGCGCAGGATGGCATTTGTCGAGGCGTTCTTATCGTCGCGAGTCAGTACCTCGAAGTCGCTACCCACGACACCCTTAAGCCTCTGCTTGAGGTTCTCGGCCTTGACCCCATCTGCACACCTTATGGCCACGCACGACAACCTATCCTCGTAGTTTAGCAGGCTCTGCACACGGCCAAGCTCTCCGAGTGCCATGGTAGCGTCGTTCTCGGTGGTGGTGATGACCTCGCCACCGAGGTGCGTAGTGGTGCGAGAGATGCCACTTGTGGGCAGGAGTGTCGAAATCTGCTTGCGGTTCAGGGCGTAGAGCTCTATCGTAGCACCCATGCTATATACCGATAGCTCGCTCGCCACCATGCCACTAAGTATTACATCTCCCGCCTTGATGCGGTTCATGTCGCCAAGGATGAGGTACTTGTCTACGGGTATAACGTCGCAGTATGTGCTATCCACGCCACGCAACTCGACTGTTACGCGATGACCATTTGCCGAGGCCATAACGCTCTGCTCCAGGTAGCAGGTAGTGGCTGCGACACCATCCAGCGATGCTATGTGCTGAAGGTCTATAGCCTCGCTATCGAAGGTAGTACCTCGAAGTGGCACAATCTCGATGTCGGCATCTACGGCGCGGTTATGCTCCGAGATGGTGCTTGTAAGTCCGTCGAACATCGCCATAAGGATAATCATTGCGGCCGTGGGTATCGCCACCGCGAGGAGGCTGACCAGCGCAATGATGTTTATCACCGAGTGTGACTTCGGTGAAAACATATAGCGACGTGCAAACTTAAACCACACCATAACTCTCAATGGTTACTTGCTCAAGAGGTTGTCGATGTTCTCGATATACTCGAGCGAGTCGTCGATGAACCACTCCAACTCGGGTACAACCTTGAGCTGGTTGCGGATGCGTGCGCCGAGAATCTTGCGGATGAGCCAGCTCTGCTCCTTGATAGCCTCGAGGATGGCGTTGCTACGCTCGAAGGGGAAGACGCTGACGTAGATCTTTGCATATGCCAAGTCGGGTGACACGCGCACCATGGTGATTGTCACGAGTGAGCCGCGTGTAGCATCTGCCATCTCCTTCTGTACGATCTCTGCGATGTCGCGCTGCAAGAGGCGCGCAATCTTTTGCTGTCTTGTAGAATCCATGTCTTATCTGTTTTTCGTTGTTAAATACTTGATTGTTAGTGGTGTTATGCGTTATCTGCGTTGTGGCGTCGATGCTGAAGCTCTGCCACCGCCTCCCGCAGTATTATTTGCTCCGCCACTGCTGGCCTGTGCTGCCGAGAAGTTGAATGTCTTCATGCGGGGTTCCTTCTTGGGACGTAAAACATACCAGGAGTCGAAGCCGTGCTTATTGAAACGCCAGCCGATGGTGATCATCGCCGTGATGTTATCAACGGGCGAGCGCAAGGGGGTGTAGTAGAAGGGGTTCTCGCGACCATCCGTAGTGTTGGAGTAGTACTTGTTTCGGTTCTTCATAAGGTCGGAGTAACCGAAGTTGTACTTGGCTTTGATACCCAACTCCACCTGACCGAGCAACACTGCGAAGCCCGCGCCTCCCGAGAGTCCATAGCCGAAGCGGTTGTCGCGCGGCACCTTCCACTCATACTTACCCGCGGGGTATCGGTCGTTCTCGTAGCTATAGTCTGACGATATGTTGTACGACAGAACGAATGCCGCCTCAACAAAAAGGCGCAGACGGTTGTTTGCCACATAGAAGTGGGGCTGCCACACAATGGGGAGCATGATGGAGTTGACGTTGCGGGTGTAGAACTGATAGTGGCGTATCTCCTTGTCATCCTTAACCTCTGTGGTGTAGGCATAGCCAAAGTTGAAGCCACGCTCGAGGAACTCCAGGTCGACACCCACGCAACCTACAAAGCGGGGCTTGTCGCTGTAGTAGCGCCACGAGATGCCATATGTATCTGTCCACCATAGCCACTTTGTCTCCTCGGCGGGGTAGAAGCGTGCGGTGCTGACTCCCGTACCTCCCGTAAGAGTCAGGGTATGTTGTGCCGAGGCGCGCTCACCACCCATAAAGGTAAAGAGCAACACCATAAGCAGGGTTATAATTCGTGTATTGCGTTTCATCGCGTTGTGTTTTTCGTTGTTTACTATCGGCGCATGTTGCCCATGCCACTCATGCCACCCATGTTGCCGGTGCTGGTGCCAGAGTTAAGGCCTCCTGTGCTGCGGCCACCGGTGCTACCACCCATGCCGCCCATGCCACCCATGCCGCCGAAGCCCATGCTGCCATTCTGGTTGTTGTTCTTGTTAGCCTCCTCACGGCGCTTCTTCTCCATCTCCTCGGCAAGTTTCTTAAGGCGCTCATCCTCTCTGTCGTTGAGCATCTTGACTACCGTCTCCATGGTCACGGGAGCAAAGAGCTTATCCATATCCACATCGATGTCGAACTCCCAGTTCTCCTTCGTTGTGATGGTCTCTACACCCTCCTCGTTTTTGTATATCTCGGTGCGCTCGGGCTGGCGCATGAGCACCATGTCGCCCGTATCCCACTTGCCGTTGGCGTTCATATCCTCCACCACGCGGAGCATGATGTCGCCTGGTTGCACATACTCTAACACATAGTCTCCAGGTGTCACACCCTTGAGCTCCTTCTGCACCTTGCCCTGCGCATTTGTAAGTTGCAGGATGTAGCGCGCCGTGGTGTGTGTGCCACGCACCTTGACCTTGACGATGGCATACTTCGCAGGGTCAGAGGCTGTGTATGTGCACTTTATGGTGTCGTTTGTTTCGCGTGCCACGTTCTCGAACATACCCGCGGGCATCATCAACTCATACTTCGCCTTGGGCTCCCAGTCGGCACGCAACGTAAACTTACGACGGTTGATAGAGTCGGGCACAATCTCAAACTCGGCACTCTGGGGCTCGGTAGCGCCATCGGGAATCATCGTAAACGATATTGCCGTGGTGTCGAACTTCGTAAGCGGATAGTCGAAGTCGAAGTTTACGTGTCTATCCTTATTCACCTCGCTCGATGCGGGAATGTTGATTTTGAAGGGGTTCTCCTTCTCGGGCTCTACCCACTCCTCGCCATTCTTTTTTGCCTTCTCGCGCTCCTTTTCGAGTTTCTCACGCTCCTCACGCTCCTCCTTGCTCTCGGTGTATACCCATGCGAGGCGTAGCTTATCTTCCGTCTCTACGAGGTTGTTAATCGAGTCGTGCTTGAAGTATGTTATGCGACCCTTGATGGTGTCGGGAAGCTCCTCCGCGGGGATGTCGAACCACAATGCCACGGTGTCGCGCGTAGAGTTCTGAGGGTCGTAGATAACCTTGTCCGAGGGTATAGAGTCGAACTCCAACTTTGTAACCTCGGGGTACTGCGCACCGAAGTATATCATCGCCTTGTGGCGGTTGAGGCGCTCCTGGTTGCTCAGCACCTGGCGTGCAAAGCGGCGGTCCATGAACATGCGGAAGTAGAGCTGTGGCTCGGCCGAGGGGTAGTGGCGCAACGAGTCGTACCAGATGGTGAAGCCTGGCATCTCCATGGGGTTGTATGTGCTATCGAGGAAGCCAATCTGGTCCACCGAGGGCTCATACTCCATGTTTCCGTTCGTATCCTCGAAGGCGTAGATGCGGTAGTTCACGGGCTTGAGGTTCTGCGCGATGAAGATACCATTTCTCTCGGCGCGGGCAATGACCTGGGGCTTATACTTGAACATCGTCGAGTCCCACTCGTTGGGGCGCTCCACGCTGTCGGCGATGAAGAAGTAGATGAACGACTTGCTCACCGAGTCCGCCTTCATGGCATCGGCCGTATAGCCCGACATATACATAGAGTCGATCTCGGGGCCTGTAGAGAAGACATAGCGCATGGCGTGCAGAGGGTTCGACTCGTTGTTATCCTGAATCGAAGAGCCAAAGTTGATGGCGTAGGTGGTGTTGGGGCGTAGCGTATCCTTGATTGTTACGACGATGCCACGGCCACGGCGCACCACCGAGGGCTTCTTCTTCATCGCAGGCGAGGTGTAGAGCTCCTTCTGCTGATCCTTAATCTGCACATACTCGTCAAACTCTACATATATCTTTGGAGGATGCAGCGTATCGACATTCGTGGTGAAATTGTCGGGGTCCATGAATACGATGACCGGCGGGATGGTATCCTTGGGGCCTCCCGTGGGTGTCATCGTCGAGGCACACTTCGTAAGTAGCAGTGCGCCAAACATCAGGGCAAAGATAAATATTGCAGCCGAGGCAATGCGTCCTATAGTATGGTCTAATCTTCTCATTGTTCAGTAATAGCAAATTCTGTTGACTACTCCTCTGTTGTCTCCTCCGTAGGCACAAGGGGCTCGCGCTCCTCCTCGGGGAAGGGGTTTGTTACATCCCAACCATTCGCCGTGCCCGACTTACGCCATGCGTAGAGGTGGAGGTGGGCAAAGGTCTCGGGGAGGTTCATGGGCGTCTCATAGAGGCGTGTGGCATATATACGGTTGGTCTTATCCACCACAACAAGGAAGGTGGTGTGTGACCACAGCTCATACGTAAGCTGATAATCCGCCTCGATGTCGTATGTAGCCTCGACGTCGGGATCGGTGCGCACCTCGCCAGGTTTGTTGCTGTTTGTGATGCGTCTGTCGAGCGCATCCTCCCATGTCTTGACCTCCCATTTAGTACCCTTAGGCACATAGAAGGCGTAGCCCTCAATCTCCGAAGTCGTCCTCAATATGGGGTCGTCTTCGACATTCTGCGAGCATAGCTCGATGCGCAGGCGTGTGCCCTGCTTCTCCTCCTTGAAGCAGCCTGTGCATGCTACCAACGCCATTAATACAACTAATATTTTTGTCATATGCTTCATAATCAAACGTTTGTCCTTTTATCCAATGCCTCGAGCATCTCTGCCATCGTTACACCCAGCGCGGGGTGCGCTAAGTGGGGTACTACCTCTGCCACGGGGCGCAGGGCATAGCCACGCTCAGCGAGAAAGTGGTAGGGGATGGTGAGCCTCTCATCCGTAAACGTATCACTGCCATAGAAAATTATATCTATGTCAATGGGACGCGAAGCGTAGGCCTCACCCTTTGCGCTCTTTATGCGCATCTCCTCATCCCTGTCTCTACCCAGCAGAGCCTCAATAAGGTTTATACGGCGCAACACCTCGTAGGCATCGCACTCCACCATTACCACCACGGCGCGGTTTACGAACTCCCTCTCTGCCGTAAAGCCGTAGGCCTCGCTACGATACTCCTCCGATGTGCGCACAACCTCACCCACGCTATTTGCGATAATGGCGATGGCGCGCTCGACGATTGATGCGGCATCTTCGGCATTCGAGCCGAGTAGTAGTGTAACCTCCGTAGCCATGGTTATAGCCTGTTAATCTGCTTCGACACTGCAAGTGCGAAGTGTGTGAATACTATGCGTGGCGAGCCATTCTGCTGTATCTGCAACATGGCGCGCTCAATCTCCTCGACCAGAATCTCGATGTTCTGATTGCCGATGTAGGGTGCAAAGTTGCGACAGAACTTAAGCTCCTCACCCCAAAGGTAACTTATAGAGCCGAGGCCTGCGTGTATCATGTATGCCTCGCGCAGTAGGCGTACGCTATGCAGGAAGAACTGACGCTGACCCTCGCGCGTGAGTGCCGAGATGTCGTCGGCCCACTCGAAGAGCTCGAGGTGCTTGTCGTTGTATGCCAAGCGCATAAGGCGCGTGAAGAGCTCGAACGACTGTGAGCGAGCCTCATCCGTAGCGCCATTTATCAGCTCGCGGAGCTCAAGTATAGAGCCTCCCGCAAGGCGCGCCATGTTGAGCGCCTCATCCTCGCCCTTGCCCGCAGCGCGTGCCACAGTCAGGAGCGCAGGTATCTCAATGCGACCCACCGAGACCTCCTGTGTGCGTGAGGTGATGGTGGCGAGCAACTGCTCGGGGCGCTCCGAGACAAGGATAAAGAGTGTCTTGTCCCAAGGCTCCTCAAGGATTTTGAGAATCTTGTTTGCCGCCTCCTGGTTCATAGTCTCGGGCAGCCACACTATCATCGCCTTATACTCGGCCGAGTAGCTCTTGAACGATAGCTTCTTAATTATCTCCTCCGACTCCTTGGCCGTGATAAGACCCTTCATCGTCTTACCCAAGTCGAGCTTTGCGTACCACTCGTCTGCCGAGAAGATACCCTCCTTCTCGCGCCATGTCTCGCGCCATGTGTCGATGAACATATCGCTGATGATGACCTCGCCACTCTTCTTCTCGCGCTTGTTTACGGGGAAGACGAAGTGCAGGTCGGGGTGTGCCAAGGCAGCTACCTGGCGGCATGAGGGGCACTCGCCACACGAGTCGCCATCGTGGCGGTTGGGGCAGAAGAGATACTGCACATATGCCAATGCAAGGGGTAGTGTGCCGTAGCCCGCCAAGCCCGTGAAGAGCTGCGCATGGCTTACGCGTCCCGCATCTATCTGTGCTGCGAGGCGACGCTTAAGGTCGTCGTGTCCTATGATATCTGCAAATCTCATCGTATAAACTTTCCAATTACGGCCTTTGCGAGGGCCTTAATATCTATCTTCTCACGCCATACGGCATATGCTATAGCGGTCATAAAGAGCACTACGTTAAGTGCCGTGTGGAGTGTAGCGCCGAGGCCTATAAAAGCGTACTCCGAGGCGCAGAACAGAACTGCTGCCGCGGCGAAATACTCGCCAATGCGCTTAAGGTCGTAGGGTATGGGGTAGTGCTTACGGCAGAGCGTGTAGCTCCATGCCACCATCGCTGCCTCGGCAACAAGGCGCACCCATGCCGCACCGCGATAGCCCATCTTTGGCACAAGCACGAAGCTCAGACCCAAGGTCACGGCGAGGCCCAAGAAGGTGATATATGCTGCATACTTCGTCTTCTCCTCGCGCTTATACCAGAACGAGAGGTTGAACCATATGCCCGCCAATACGTTCGAGGCAAGAACCACGGGAAGGATGTCGATGCCCTCGCGGAAGTCTTTGCCCACGATAAGGGCGAACACATCGCGGAAGAGCACGATGCCGAGGAAGATGACCATCGAGGCCATCACGAAGTATTTCATAGATGCGGCATTGGCCTCCTTGAAATCCTCCTTCTTGAAGCTCGAGAGGAAGAAGGGCTCGGCAGCCAGGCGATACATCTGCGTGAAGAGCGTCATCACAACGGCAATCTTGACGATAGCACCATAGATGCCGAGGTCGGCCATAGCGCCGTCACCAGGCGTGAGGTACTTAATCATCTGCCTGTCGAGAAACTCGTTCGCCGTGCCCGCAATGCCACTAATCAAAAGGGGTAACGAGTAGACGAATATCTTGCGTAGCAGCGCGCCATCTATGCGTGGCAGTGTGCGGTTTGTTGTGGGTAGCAGTGCGAGGAATGTGAGGAGGCTCGCTGCGAGGTTTGCGATAAGCACCCAGCCGATGCCGAACGCCGTGTCGTACAGGCCCATAATGCCGAAGCCTATGGCTAAGCCGACGTTGAGCAATACGCTCATAGCCTTGAGCAATACAAAGTGCATTGCTCTGCCCTGCTCCCTGAGGCGCGAGAATGGGATGATGGACCACACATCGACCATGACAATCGCCGCCACGATGGTCACATACTCGGGGTGGGCAACATATGCCTCGCCCATGGCGTGCGATATGGGGGTGTTGAAGAGCCAGATGAGGCCGAAGAATAGCGTTGCCGCAAGCGATGTGATGCCCCATGTTGTGGCGAATACCCTGCGCTTGCCCGCGTCGATGTCGCCTCCCTCCTCCTCAGCCTTTGTGGTAAAGCGGAAGTAGCTCGACTCCATGCCCATCGATAGTACCACCAGTGCAAAGGGTATAAGTGCGTATATATCAGTGATTACGCCATACTCGCCCTGCGTGAAGATACGGGTGTAGTAGGGTGTCAGCAGATAGTTCAAAAACCTGACTACTATCGTGCTAATACCGTATATGGCTGTCTGTTTTGCTAATTTCTCTAACATTGTCTCTGTGTGCGCACGCAATGCATATGTGCGCATAATCGCACAAAGTTAGTATAAAATACTAAAACGACAAAAAAATAGCGCGTCAATGCTATTTTTTTGCCGTTTTATTCTGCTTGGTTACTACTGACCTATCAGAGTCTGTCGAGCGAGCGGTGGATGATTTCGCAACACTCCTCGATTTCGGCCTCCGAAATTGTGAGCGGTGGGGAGATGCGGAAGGCGGTGTCGCAGTAGAGGAACCAGTCGCTCATGATGCCCTCCTCCTTGAAGATCTCCATAAGGCGGTAGAGGTACTCGGGCTTGCCAAGTTCTACGGCGAGCAAAAGTCCCGAGCGACGAATTTCCAAAACGCGGGGATGCTTCGCCACGCGCTCCTCGAACATCGCACCCTTTGCCTCTACGCCCTCCACGACTTTGTTGTTTATGAGGTAGTTGAGTGCGGCAAGACCTGCGGCACAGCATACGGGGTGGCCACCAAAAGTGGTGATATGTCCCAATACGGGATTATGCGTAAAAGAGTCCAAAATACTTCTATTTGCCACTACGCCACCGAGGGGCATACCGCCGCCAAAAGCCTTGGCCAAGCACATCACATCGGGCGTCACGCCATACTTCGTTGAGGCGAACATCTCGCCTGTGCGACCCATGCCTGTCTGTATTTCATCGAAGATGAGGAGCGCTCCCACCTCGCTGCATCGTGCACGCAGTGCGCGCAGCCACTCGGGGTTGGGTAGGCGTACTCCCGCCTCGCCCTGCACAACCTCGCACAACACGCCCGCGGTGCGCTCGGTAATCTCATTCAAGTCCTCGAACGAGTTGAACTCTATGGACTTAACATCGGGGAGCAGGGGTCTAAATTCCGCCTTCCACTCCTCGCCCTCGGGTGTGCCCATCATCGACATTGCGCCATGTGTTGAGCCATGATATGCACGACGCATGGAGATAAGCTCCGTGCGTCCCGTATAGCGTTTCGCGAGCTTCAGCGCCACCTCTACTGCCTCGGCACCAGAGTTTACGAAATAGACGCAGTTCAAGTCGCCTGGGGTAAGTTCCGCGATGTGGCGTGCATACTCCACCTGTGGACGCTCCACCATCTCGCCATAAACCATAACGTGCATGTAGTCAGCTGCTTGCTTCTGCACGGCCTCGACAACTGAGGGGTTGGCGTGTCCTACGTTGCTCACCGAGACACCCGCCACGAGGTCGAAGTAGCGCTTACCCTCGGGGGTATAGAAGAACGAGCCCTCGGCGCGTGCCACCTCCACCATCATTGGCGAGGGTGAGGTCTGACCGACATGCTCCAAAAATTGCTTGCGTAGTATCATAGACGTGTTAATATTCAGCGGTTAGTTTGCCACTCTCCTCGGCACGACGGAGGATGCGCTCATAGTCGCGCACCGAGGACATTGTCCAGCGTGTGAGCAACTTCAACTGCTCCGAGTCGCTGAGCTGCCAGCCATCAACGGTCTGGCGTATGCGTTCCGAGAGCATATATATAAGGATGGCGGCCGATGCCGAGACGTTGAGGCTCTCGACCATGCCACACATGGGTATCATGAGGAAGTCGTCAGCCGCCTCGATAACCTCGTCCGAGATGCCTGCATGCTCCGTGCCAAAGACGAGGGCAAACTTACCCTTCGTTACATCGAAGCTTTCGGGCGTAGCGCTACAACGGTGGGGTGTGGTAGCCACGATGCGGTAGCCCTCGGCCTTGAGTGCTGCGAGTGCCTCGGCGGTATTCTCGTGGTGCTCGACATCTACCCACTTATGCGTGCCACGCACGATGTTCACCGAGGGGTCGAACTTACAGCGGTCCTCGACGGTGTGTATCTGCTGAATGCCGAATGCCTCGCAGTGGCGCATGATGGCGCTGGCATTCTGCGGGTGGAACATATTCTCGGTCATGATGCGCATATAGTGTGTGCGCTGTGATACGGTGCGCTGAAGCACCTCCTTACGCTCCTCGGTGATAAACTCGTTCATATAGTCGAGTCGCTCCTTGAGCCACTCGTCGCTATGCTCCTCGGTGCGTAGTCTACTTGCGATATTTGTCATCTTCATCCAAAATTTTCAGGTAACTCTCATAGCGTGACCATGCCACCATGCCCTCTTTCACGGCCTCGACCACGGCGCAACCAGGCTCGTGGGTGTGCGTGCAGTTGTAGAAACGGCAGTCGGGGGCTATGCGCATCATCTCGGGGAAGTAGCGACAAAGCTCCTTGTCGTCGATGTCGATAAGGCCGAAGCCCTTGATGCCCGGCGTGTCGATGATGTAACCGCCCTCCAGGGGGTACATCGTCGAGAATGTCGTGGTGTGCTTACCCTGGTGGTGGCTATCGGAAATCTCGCCTGTGCGTATCTCCAGCGTGGGGTCTATAGAGCCGATAAGTGTCGACTTACCCACGCCCGAGTTGCCCGCAACAAGCGTTGTGTGGTCGCGGAGCATGGCGCGAATATCGTCGACGCCCTCGCCCGTAACCGACGACAGACGCATCACCTCGTATCCCGCATCCTCGTATATTGCGGTGAACTCATCGGCCTCCTCAAGTGCCTCATTTTCAAGCGTGTCGGCCTTGCCTATGACGATGGTCACGGGAACTTTGTATGCCTCGCACGTCACAAGGAAGCGGTCTACAAACTCGCGGGGTGTGGTGGGCGAGTGTAGGGTTATGAGTAGTAGCGCGCGGTCGATGTTCGCGGCTATGATATGCGACTCTTTTGATAGGTTCGAGGCGCGGCGAATGACATAGTTACGGCGTGGCAGAATCTCTACGATGGCGCTATTGTCACCATCGGGCTCTACCATCACGCGGTCGCCCACAACAACGGGGTTTGTCGAGCGCACGCCCTTGAGCCTTAGGCGGCCACGGATGCGACAATTAAGTCGCCCCTCCTCGGTGGCAACCTCGTACCAACTGCCCGTAGAGCTGATTACCGTGCCCTCAATGCGTAGTGTGTCGTTATTCTGCTGTGCCATCGCTCTCAATGCTCTGTGTGAAGTTCTCCTTTACCAACCCCTCGACCTCGGCTGTGGCAATATTTTGTAACTCCTCGATTTCGGGACAGATGTTGTCGCCCACCCACATGAAATACTCAAAGAGTACCGACTCGTTGAGAGTCTTATACTCCACGAAGCGGGGCTTGAAAAACTCGCGCATCGATGCCCTCTTGTTGAGGATGTCGCCAAGGTTGTCGATGCCCTCGCGTAGCTCCTCCTCGCTCTGGCCGTTGCTACACTCGTTGACGTATGCCTCAATCTTCTCGGTGTTGGGGTCGCCGATGTTTGCGGTGTTGAATATCGTGCTGGCAACACCAAGAAGGAGTACGGTTGTAGCAAAGGCTATGCAGGCGCCGAGGAATGAGTTTATTCTGCTGAGCGTCTTGCCGATGATAAGCCTCTTGATGAGTGGAGCAATGAGCCATACGAGCACTACTGCGCCAAGGAGCATGATGCCGAAGCCCGCGGTAAATGCGAGGAGTTCGTTGTCGGTAAACATCAGGCCGAGTGGCGCTGCCACGGTGGGTGCTACAAGGGCTGTCGTAACCAGGGCGATAAGCATGAAAATCTGGGTTATAAGACCCTGACGGATGCCTATGATGATGGCTATGAGTAGCGCGACAATATAGATGATATCTATGACCATAACTGATTGAGTTGTGTTAATAGTGTGTCGTTAATATAAATATTCTTCGCACGAAGATACGAAATTTTTTTCTTTATTCGTATCTTTGCAACAACAAAAGTCTAAATATATGCGACACCTGAAATATTTCATACTTCTTATTGCGCTCTTCGTGGGTGTATCTACGGCCAACGCAACATCGCCCTCAAGGGAGAGCTATAGCCTCAACGACGGCTGGCGCTTCTTCTTTGCCACTGAGCCCGATGCCGCTGATGCAGATTATGTTACACTGCCTCACACATGGAACATCGGTGCCGAGGAGGGGGGCTACTTGCGCACCACGGCGAACTATATGCGCGATGTGTATGTCCCCGCAGAGTGGCAGGGCAAGCGTCTCTTTATGCGCTTTGGCGGTGCGCAGAGTGTAGCGGAGTTGTTCGTGAATGGCAAGTATGTGGGTGAACATCGCGGAGGCTTCACGGCATTTACCTTCGAGATTACCGACTTTGTGCGCTATGGTGCGGAGAACCACTTGCGCGTCATCGTCTCGAATAACCAGCGCAATGATGTCTTGCCCCTATCGTCGGATGTGGACCTCGCGGGAGGTATCTATCGCGATGTGGAGCTTATGGTTGCGCCCGAGAATATAATCTCGCCACTGTACTACGGCTCGGAGGGTGTGCTTATCGAGCAACACAAAGTCTCGCGCGACAAGGCTGAGGGCGTCGTTAAGGTCTACCTCTCGACGAAGAGCCTTGACCACACCTCGCTCACCGTGCGCTTTGTGGGTGAGGATGGCTATGAGGTGGTGAGTCGCACGGTTAAGGTGTCGAAGATTTCGCCCGACCGCGCCGTTGAGGTGCCCTTCGAGATTGTCCAGCCACAGCTATGGAGTCCCGACAAGCGCACGATGTACCGCGTGGAGGTTACGCTGGGCGATGTGAAGCATCCGCTGGATGAGTTAGTTCTGTATACAGGCCTTCGCTCAATAAGTGTGTCGGAGGATAACAAATTATGTATCAATGGTGTAGCGGTGGATATTAGGGGCGTGAGCCTGCCTCACGACCGCGAGGGCTTCGGTACTGCCATTACGCGCCAGCACATAGATGAGGACTTCGCAACGATGTGCGATATGGGTGCTAATGCCGTGCGCTCGATTATAGGCCCTCACGATAGTCACCTCTACGACTTGTGCGACAAGGAGGGTGTGCTTGCATGGGTTGATGTTCCATTCTCGCGCTACGAGCACGCCTTTTCGGATGTATGCTACTATCCCACAATGGCATTCCATGATAATGGCATCGAGCAACTTAGGGAGGTCGTGGCGCAGAACTACAACCACCCCTCGATTGTTATGTGGGGTATCTTCTCGTTGGTATGGCAACGTGGCGATGACCTGCTGGGTTATGTAGGCGAGCTTAACGACCTGGCGCACGCTCTCGACGTGTCGCGCCCCACGGTGAGCTGTAGCAATAGCGATGCCGCAATCAACTTCATCACCGACCTTGTGGTGTTGTGTCAGAATGTGGGCTGGATGAAGGGTTCGATTGAGGATGTCGATATATGGTGTGAACAGCTCTCGTCAAACAAGACATGGTCGTCGTTGCACTGTGGCGTGGCCTATGGCGAGGCGGGAGTGCGTGGCCACAACACCGAGCGTGTGGAGCGTGCTTCGCGCGATACGCGCCACCTGCCCATGCGTCGCCAGACGGATATGCACGAGCGCTACATCGAGCAGATTGATGAGGCGGGCATCTTCTGGGGTGTGTGGCTCGATAATATGTTCGACTACGCCTCGGCGCGCCGTCCCTACGGCATGAACCTCGCGGGCATGGTGGAGTATGACCATGCCGAGAAGAAGGATGCCTACTACCTCTATCGTGCTCGCTGGAATGGCGATGCACCTACGCTACACATTGCCGACAAGGGCTGGCGTGACAGACGCGATACGTTGCAGACGGTAGATGTGTATAGCTCTGTGGGCGAGCCCGTTATGCTTGTTGATGGCGATACCATCCCCGTACGTCGTGTCGGCGAGGCACACTATCGTGCCGACTCCGTTGTGGTGCATGGCACAAAAACAATTCGCGCCACCGATGCATCTGGCCGATACAACGATAGCGCGACTATAAAGGTTGTTCGTTAACTATAACTTTGCCCTTCGGAGGTAGTTCAATGCCTCGGGACCTTCGCACATCAGAAGGTCGAATATCGAGAGGTTGGGCGCGAAGGGCAGGCGGTCGTCAAAGACCTGGATATATGGCTCGGCACATAGTGTCGAGCCTCTCTTTTTATCGCGTAGGTCGAGGTCGCCTTCGGTGGCAGTGATATATGTCTCGGATATGCGTGGAGTCTTGATTTTCAGTGTCTTGCACACCACCTCGAGGGTCGCCATGTTGAGGTCTACGAGGCGCTCCCACTCGCGCTCGAAGAGGGGCGTGAAGCGGTCGGCGTAGTAGTCGTAGTAGGGTGACGAGCGGTATGCCGACTCTATGGCTACGAGGTGCTGATGCTGCCAACGCTTCGAGTAGTCTATGCGCATCGTACGCATGGGCTGGCGTGGGCGGTTGGCGTGGGCGAGTTGCACCGAGAGTTGCATAACGCCTCCCGATGTCATAATCTCTGTGCGGTTGCGCTCCGAGCGCTTGACGTAGTTCTCGCCAATGTCAATAACGGCATCATCTCCCGCCTGAACAAGCGCTGCCCAATACTCTATCGTGCCGAAATATACTGATGGTAGAATTGTCATGGTCTATCTCTTTTATTCACCCTTCTTGAATGCTATGGCCACCCATCCCTCCTCCTCGAGTTGTGTGATGAGGGTGAGGTTGTGTGTCGCAGCGGCAGAGGTTATATGCTCCACATCTTCGGTCAGGAAGCCACTCACAAAGAGGCTGCCTCCTGCGTTTAGTGCCGCGGTGTAGCGCGCGATGTCGCCGAGGATGATGTTGCGGTTGATGTTGGCATAGATGGCATCGTAGGTTTCGCCCTCGATGGCCTCCACGGTGCCTGTGATGATGTTTATGTGGTCGCTCACGCCATTAAACTCTGCGGCGCGTGCTGCGCTCTCCGATGACCATGGGTCGATGTCTATGGCATCGACATATCCTGCACCACTCTTTAGTGCCACGAAGGATAATACGCCCGTGCCACAACCCACGTCGAGAGCTCTTCGTGCGGGCGCTGAGGCGTGGATAAGACGGCACATCATGCGTGTTGTGTGGTGATGTCCCGAGCCAAACGACATGGTGGGTGCCACGATGATATCCATGATTGCGGGGTCTGCGGGTGCGGGGTGCGAAGCTGAGCGAATCACTATTCGGCCATCAATATCTACGGGCTGGAAGCTCTCCTCTTCCCAGCGTGCGTTCCAATTCTCGTCCTCAATCTCCTTGATTTCCGTAAGCGTGCCGTAGTCGTTGATTATGGTTGTCGCCTCCTTGCCACACTCGGCCCAATCCTCGGGTGTGAGGTATGTCTCGACAACCACACCCTCCTCGGTGGCGTTGTCGCTGAAGCACTCAAAGGGGTAGTCCGACAGAAAGGCGGTGAGTATCTCGGCACTCTCTGCATCGGGGCAGGTTATCGTTAGGTGCGTATATCGTTTCATGGTGTAGATTTTTATCCCGATGTTATATTATGTAAAATAATTTTTGTATCTTTACCACAAAGATAGCGATTATATGGTAGATATAACGAAAAAGTGGGAAAAAATTCGCAACGACTATGTGCGATACCTGAAGCTTGAGCGTCGCCTCTCGGCAAATACGGTCGAGGCATACAAGCGCGACCTCGAGGAGTTCTCGCACTACATACTGCGACACTATGATGTGCTCCCAGAGCGTGTCGAACGGCCCATGATTGAGCGCTTCATGGCATGGCTCTACGAGCGCAATAGCAGTGCAGCATCGCAGGCTCGCCGATTGAGTGGTGTCAAGAGTTTTTATAACTACTTGTTAATCAACGACAAAATCGAGCAGTTGCCTACGGATAACATCGAAAATCCGCGCCTCGACCGCACACTCCCCGATGTGCTTACGGTAGCGGAGATAGATGCCATGCTTGCGACATTCGATATGACAACCTCGAAGGGTTGCCGTGATAGCGCCATGGTTGAGGTTATGTACTCGTGTGGCCTGCGTGTCTCGGAGCTTACATCGCTCAAAATTAGCGACCTCTTCTTCGGTGAGGGCTATATACGCATCGTGGGCAAGGGCGATAAGCAGCGCCTTGTGCCTATTAGTAGCGTTGCGCGCGACAAGATTCAGCTCTACATGGAGTATCGTACCCCCGCCTCGCGCTCCGAGGCTACGGTGTTCCTAAACAATCGCGGTAAGCCCATCACGCGCGTCATGGTCTTCAACATCATCAAGCAGGCGGCTATGTTGGCGGGTATCGACAAACAGATAAGCCCCCACACACTGCGCCACTCCTTCGCTACGCATCTGTTGGAGGGCGGTGCAAATATCCGTCAGGTGCAGGAGTTGTTGGGACATGAGAGCATACTTACGACCGAAGTATATACGCATGTTAACCGCAAGCAGTTGCGCGGTGTGGTTGAGGAGTCGTTTGCAAATATAGATAACTTAATTTCAGTAGATTATGAGGAGAATTAAGGTGTTGTTGTGCGGGTTGTTTATGCTTCTGGCGATAACTGTTTCTGCCCAGCAGCGCGAAGTCGTTGTGGAGTGTGAGTGGGGCACAATCAGTGCTACGATAGACATACCCGCGAAGGGTAGCGATACGGCTGTGCTTATTGTTGCGGGCTCGGGACCAACCGATCGCAATGGTAACTCCGCTGCGGGACTAAACACCTTCTGCTACAAGATGTTGGGCGAGGCGCTGACCGAGAGTGGCTATGCCGTTATGCGCTACGATAAGCGTGCCATAGGGGGTAGCCCTATCCCCGCGGAGGATGTGCCAAACCTTGTGTTTGAGGACTTTATAGCGGATGCTCGCACCTGTGTCGAGTATTTGCGCGCGGAGGGCTTCGAGAGGGTCGTCGTGGCGGGACATAGCGAGGGCGGACTTATTGCTTTGCAATTGGCTACGGAGGAGTGTTGCCTCGATGGCGTGGTCTTGCTCTGCGCCCCTGGCTACAATATGGCCGAGATTCTCAACTTCCAGCTCTCGCAGCAGCTTGTGCCGGCATATATGGGGCTTATGATTAAGAGCCGTCAGATTATAGATAGGCTCAAGGCGGGAGATATGGTGGCCATGGAGGATATCCCCGCAGAGCTGATGTCGCTATTCCACCCCACGGTGCAACCCTTCCTGATTAGCAATATGCAGTACGAACCCGTGGAGCTTGCGGCGAAGTGCCGTGTGCCGATGCTCATAGTCACGGGAGGCAGGGATGTTCAGGTCTCGGTGTCGAACGGCAAGCGCCTGCACGAGGCAAACCCCACGGCCCAGCACCGCACGTTTGAGAATATGACACATGTGCTTAAGGATGCCGATACGTCGGACCGCGTTATGCAGATAATGAGCATATATACAAACGCAAACCTCACTCTTACAGAGGAACTTGCACCCGCAATCGTAGAATTTATTAACAACATAAAATAGAGTAGGCTATGGCATTTTTGAAGAATCTTTTTGGTGGTAAGTCTACCCCAAGCTATCCTTGTGACGAGTTGGTTATTAATGGCGAGAAGCTCAAGTTGACCTTCTTTGCGCACGCCTCTGTTGCTATTGAGTATAACGGCAAACACATCTATGTCGACCCCGTGATGGAGAATGCCAAGTATGACAAACTTCCCAAGGCGGATGTCATACTTGTGACGCACTCGCACTATGACCACTTCGACATGACGGCAATCGAGAACTTGCAGAAGGAGGATACGCGCATCCTTTTGGATAAGACCTCGGCGGAGGGCTTTGCTGGCGACTGCTATACTATGCTTCCAGGCGCTGTGGCTGAGCCATTTAGCGATATTAGGGTTGAGGCTGTGGCGGCATATAACACCTCGGAGCACCAGTTGCAGTTCCACCCCAAGGAGCGTGAGGATTGTGGCTATGTTGTTACGCTTGGTGGCGCGGTGCGCATCTATGTTTCGGGCGATACCGAGCCTACGGAGGAGTTGCGCGCAGTGAAGAACATCGACATCGCCTTTATCTGCTGCAACCAGCCCTACACCATGACTCCCGAGCAGGCTACGGAGGCTGTTAAGGCTATCCGCCCCGCAATCTACTACCCCTACCACTATGGTCAGGTGGATGAGCCTACCGATGTGGAGGCATTGGCAAAGATGCTTGAAGGCGTGTGTGATGTTCGCATCCGACCACTCGCATAAAGGCTTCAGTTTCAGTACACTTGGGCATCGACTGCGGTCGATGCCTATGTTGGTTGTGCTTTTGCCCTTCGTGGCGGGAATACTCCTTGCCGAACACTTCGTGGTGCCACTATATCTCGCCGTGGCGCTCTTCCTTGTCTCTGTAGTTGTTGCCTACATCGCCATGCCTCGAAGGGTGGTGTGGGCGTATGTAGCCTTTGCACTCCTTGCTTTTGGATATGTCGTAGCCGAGTTGCGCCAGCCGAGAGTGGCTATGCCCTACGACGCGGAGTGTGAGATGGTTATCCGTGTGGATGGCATCCCTTCGCAGCGTGATGGTTACCGTGTGGCAGATGGCCGTCTTGTGCAGTGGCATGATGGTGCGCGGTGGCACGATAGCGAGGCGAGCGTGGTCGTGTGGTTGCGCACGGATAGCGTAGCGCATGGCGACGAGGTGCGCCTGTGTGGCCGGCTTAATGAGGATATATCGCGCTATGGCGACTATAACCGTATGATGCGCCGTAGAGGATTTGTTGGTGGAGTGGGTGTTAGCGACTATAATGTTATTAGTGTAACGCGCTCTGCACCAACCGATTTACAATCTCGGGCTATCGCACGATTGGATAGATATGCCACCGACGATGCCTCGCACGCCACGGTTGTGGCTATGGTTGCGGGCTCGCGCCATGCCATGCCCGACAATCTGCGTGATGCCTACTCCAGGACGGGATTGTCGCATCTTATGGCGGTGTCGGGTCTCCACCTTGGCATCGTACTTATGGTCGTGAGTTTTATGCTTCTGCCCCTGCGCTTTGTGCATCGTGGCCACCGCATTTCGGCGCTTTTGGCCATTGTCGCTATATGGTTCTACGCCATTATGAGTGGCGCTTCGCCCTCGGTGGTGCGTGCTGCGGTTATGCTCTCGGTGTTGCAACTCTCGCTCATCACTTCGTCGCGCTACAATAGTCTTAATGCGCTGGCGGTGACGGTCTTTGCAATGCTTGTCTATCGCCCCAGCTACCTCTTCGATATAAGTTTCCAACTCTCCGTTGCTGCGGTTCTCGGCATCGTGGTGTGGGCAGTGCCCATGGTGCGAGCCTCACGCATGTGGCCACGCCCCGTTAAGTGGCTCTATTCGCTTATTGTGGTGGGCGCTGTGGCTACGCTCTGGACACTACCTATTGTATCGCATACGTTTGATAATCTGCCTGTTGTGGGCATTGTGGTCACGCCCTGCGTCATGCTCTTTGCCTACGCCATTGTCGCATGTGGCATCCTTGCCATTGTGCTCCCTGTGCCTGTGGGTTACCCCTTTGCCGTGGTGGCGGAGTGGGCAGCGCACATACAAAATATCGTTGTTGAATGGTCGGCGAATCTCCCCTTTGCCTCGGTGGAGTACACCATGCCAAAGTGGGGTGTGGCGCTTTGCTACCTCGTCTATACTGCGATTACACTGCTTTATTGGAGCAAAAATCAAAAAAAAGTGATAACTTTGTCTCGTTATGCTAACCCTCAATGACCTTGACATACTACGCACAGAGGAGGTGCGTCGCGCTATAGATGAAAATATCGAGCGCGACCCCGCAGAAGTCGCCCTAAGTAAGGGCGTGCCCCATGCTGCGCTTGTCGCAACGCAGGTTAAGTATCTTCAGCGTGCGCGCCGTAAACTTCCGGCGTTGTATGAGGCACGTTGCATCATCCCTCCCCGCGCCTTCGAGCAGTGCTCGAGTCAGGAGAGTGCGCGCCGTAAACCCCTTTCGGGAGGTGTGGTGTTGGATATGACATGTGGTCTCGGCATCGATACCATGGCTCTTGCCGAACACTTTGAACGCGTTGTGAGCATCGAGCGCGACGAGGTACTTGCCGAGGTTGTGCGATACAATATGTCGCTTCTTGGCATTACGAATGTGGAGGTTGTCACCGCCTCGTCCGAGGAGTATGTAGTCTCTACTGCGGAGCACTTCGACTGGGTCTTTGTCGACCCCGACCGTCGCTCGGCAGAGGGTAAGAAGATGGTCTGCATGGAGGATTGTTCGCCCAATGTCGTGGAGCTAATGCCCCGATTACGAGAGATTTCCGAGCGTGTGGCGATAAAATTATCACCTATGTTCGACTGCGCCGAGGCATTCAGACTTTGTAGCCCCGCGGAGGTTGAGGTCGTCTCGATTGGTGGCGAGTGCAAGGAGGTGAACATCTATACAAATGCCCCACAGGATATGCTACGCATTGCGGTGATTGGCGATGGCGAGTGGTCGTTCGGTAGCGAGGCCATGACCGCCGAGCCGAGTGCTGAGGCCTTTGCGCCCGAGGAGTATCGCTACCTGCTTGTCCCCGATGTGGCACTTCAGAAGGCGCGCGTGGCGATTTCGGCACTCAAGCCCCATGCGTCGATTTGGAGTAATAATGGTTATGCCTTTGCGCGCGAGCTCCCCGCAGAGCCACTTCCCGTGCGCATATTCGAGATTGTGAGCATCGAACCTTACCGCCCCAAGGAGCTTAAGCGCAGACTTAAGGGCGAGGGTGTGGAGTTTATGAAGCGCGACTGTGCGCTCTCGATAGATGCTGTGCGTCGTGCCACAGCGACACGCCCGGGTGGCGAGAGGCTTTTTGCCCTTACGACTATTGCGGGCGACACATGGGTAATAGAGATAAAACTACTGCAATAATGAGAATTGTAGAGAAGATAAACAGGTCGCTAAGACGCTTGCAGCGACTTATACACCACAATCTTTTGAGCGTTGATGCCGCCGAGCGTAGCCGCCTGCGCCGAGGCTATCGACTGATATACTACACGTTGCGTGGCGTTAATGTGCATCGCACCATGGTCGATAGCGCAGCGCTGACGCTCTATACGCTTCTTGCTATGGTGCCACTGCTCACGCTCGTACTGCTCATCCTTGGCAAGGTGGGAGTGGTGGATCGTTGCGTGGAGCTTATACGCGTCAGTGTCCCTGATAAGTGGAACTCGGTGCTCGACAACTTGCTCAGCGTGGCAAACGGTGCGGTCGAAAATATCGCGCCAGGCTATTTGGCCATCATCGGTATTGCGATGTTGCTCTTCATGGTATTTGCCCTTTTCCGCACCGTCGAGGGATCGTTTAATCGTGTCTTTGGAGTTACGGACAGGCGCGGTTTCATCCACCGATACATGGCATATATCTTCATCGCACTCTTCGTGCCCACGCTTATTCTGGCCTCTATGACCTTTGCATATGACGCACTTGCGATGGTGGGCCTGGATGATGGTATGAATAAGATTGCTGGCGGAGCTCTCTCTCTGTCGCTGGTGACACTGGCTACCACGCTGATGTATAAGAGCTTACCCTATACGCGCGTGAAGTGGCGCTATGCTATTTATGCTGGCCTTTTGGCGGGCGTGGCGCTCGCGATATGGATGAAGGGATATGTGCTTTTCCAGCAGATGATGACCTCGTACAACATCATCTATGGTAGTTTGGCCGCTGTGCCGTTGCTTATAATCTGGTTGCAGGTGTCGTGGAACATCATCCTTGTGTGTTGCGAGATGTGTGCCGTATGGCAGTATCGCCAGCGCTATGAGTATATCGATAGGCGTCGCATCAAGATAGCCGAGAGTGGCAAGCAGCCCGCAGCGAGTGTCGTTATCGTAGGCTCGGGAAATGTTGCCGAGGCCTTTGCTCGCACCCTCGCTTCGTGCGAGGCTATAGATTTACGCCAAATATTTGCCCGCAACACCGAGCGCGGTAGGGCTATCGCCGACATGGTTGGCGTGGAGTGGTGTAGCGATATCGAGGATATAGCCCCCGCCGACCTCTACCTTATCGCGGTGAGTGATAGGGCGGTGGCGAGTGTTGCATCCTCGCTCGTTGTTCCCGATGACGCTATCGTGGTGCATACGGCAGGAAGCGTGCCTATGGATGCAATAAAGAGGCGCAAGGGTGGCCGTGGTATCATATACCCGTTGCAGAGCTTTACGAGTGGCAGGGAGGTTAACCTCGGTGATGTGCCACTATTTATCGAGGCGGATAACGATGCCGTAAAAGAGCGACTTATGAGCATCGCATCGCACATAAGTTCGCGCGTGGAGTATGCCGATTCGGAGCGTCGCAGGGTGATACACCTCGCTGGTGTTATGGTCAATAACTTCGTCAACCACCTCTATGCTATGGGTAGTGATGTGCTTGCGCGCGAGGACCTCGATTTCGATATCCTCAAGCCACTTATTGCCGAGACCGCTGCCAAGGCCATTGCTACGGATGACCCCACAACAGTGCAGACAGGACCCGCGGTGCGAGGCGATATGGTAGTAACGGACAGACACATCGCAATGCTTCGTGATGACAAACGTAAACAGCAGATATACAAACTTATAACCGAGAGTATATGGGAAACTTCAAAGAAGATATAGCACGCGTCGAGGCGATAGTTCTCGATGTTGATGGCGTGATGACCGATGGCGGTATCATCCCCACACCCGATGGCGACTTCATCCGTCGCTATAACGCCAAGGATGGCTATGCCATCGCCTCGGCACTGCGCGAGGGCTTGAAGGTGTGCGTAATCTCTGGCGGTCGTGGCAAGATGCTCGAAAACCGCTTGACGATGCTTGGCGTGACGCGAATGTATCTTAACTGCATGGATAAGACCCAGGCAATCAACGAGTTTATCGCTGACTACAACCTCAATCCCGAGGATATGATATATATGGGTGACGACATTCCCGATTTGGAGTGCATGCGCCTTGTGGGCATCCCTGTGTGCCCTGCCGATGCGGCTATGGAGGTTATCGAGGCTTCGCGCTATGTCTCGGAGTTTAACGGTGGCCACGGCGCTGTGCGCGATATCGTGGAGCAGGTTATGCGCGCGCAGGATAAGTGGGCAAAGAATCTTAAGGGTGTGCTCGGCATTAACCATTAAGTCTTGTAAGACGTACCAGCAAAATAAAAGATGCTACCCGTGTGGATAGCATCTTTTGTGTTATAGAGTAAGGCTCTATTAGTGGCAACCGTTGCAGTCGCAACCATCACCGCACTCGTGGTCGCCGCAACCGCCACCGCAGTCACCGCAGCTGCAACCACCGCCCATGAACTTAGCGAGGTCCTCAGGCTCTGTGTCGCGTACGTCAACAACTGTAACCTCGAAGTTGAGGGTCTTGCCTGCCATAGGGTGGTTGAAGTCCATCATCACGGTCTCCTCCTTAACCTCCTTAACGACGCCCATCATGTGCTGGCCATCAGCTGTAGCCATAGGAATCTGGCTGCCTACGAAGAGGATATCCTCTGCAACCTTACCGTCCATCATGAATACAGTCTTGGCCAACTCAACGATAGCCTCAGCGATAACCTCGCCGTAACCATCCTTAGCCTCGAGTGTGAATGCTACAGACTCGCCGGGCTCCTTACCCATGATAGCCTCCTCGAACTTGGGCAACAACATACCCATGCCGCAAATAAACTCCAAAGGCTGACCAGGCTGTGACTGATCCGCAATCTGACCATCTACAGTGAGCTTGTAGTCAACGCTCACCATCTTGTTCTGCTCTACTTTCATATTTTTTTATAGTTTAATAGTTATATACTTGGTGAAAACCGGATGCAAAGATAACGACAAAGAGGGTAGTTGCCAAATTTATACCCCATATTTTCTATCAAACTTCCGAATAGTCGTATAATCTTCGTCGATATGAGCACTATTTTGCGCGCTGGAGAGCGATTCTCATAGAATATATTAATATAGGTATAGTGGGAAAAACAGGGGATATGCTAAAAAAATGAGGGGTAAAGCAAAAAAAAGTTGTATTACTATTTCGCGATTCACAAATTAGTTGTATATTTGCACTCGATTTTGCGCCAAAGCCCTGCAAAAGGGAGCAAAAAGTTCTTTGAAAGAGTAAAAATGAATTTTTTTTGAAAAAAGTTTGCAAAAAGTTTGCAGATTAAAAAAAAGTTCTTACCTTTGCACCCGTTAAGAGAAACGCCGATGTAGCTCAGTTGGCCAGAGCAGCTGATTTGTAATCAGCTGGTCGGGGGTTCGAATCCCTCCATCGGCTC
>JAZRAT010000049.1:0-11487 GCA_045634725.1 Alistipes sp.
CCTGGTCGAGCTTAAGCTTCTTGCGCTGGTCGTAGACAACCTTGATACGCTCGAAAAGCGCAGGGTTGAGTGAGATGTCGTTGCCGAGCTCAGTGAGCTTGGGCGTGATGTTAAGAGCAATCTGCTGCATCTCGGGAGATGTAACGCAGTTGTTGAGTACGAAGAAGACGCCAGAGATGCGACCGAGCAACTCGCCAGAGTTGGTCATAGCAACGATGGTGTTCTCGAAGGTAGGAGCCTCGGGGTTGTTGATGATAGCCTCGATCTCGGCACGGTTAAGCTCGATAGCGTAGTCGATAGCGGGCTCGTAGTGTGCATACTCAATCTCAGAGAAGGGAGGTGTCTGGTAGGGAGTGTTCCACTCCTCAACCAATGGATTACCCTTGAGTGACTCGGGCATCTCAACAAGTGGCTGTGCGCTGGTAGCCGCCATTGCAGTCATTGCTGACATAATAAGTGTTGTAGTAATCATAAATTGTATTTAGTTAGTAAATTTCTTACTTCTTGATTGAGGGCTTGATGGGCGCAACGGGCGACTTGGGAGTCTTGCCGGGCTCGAAGCGAAGACCAGAGTTGATGGCCTTAACCTCAGTAGTCTCGGTAGCCTCAGTAGTCTCCATAACCTCCTCAACTACGGGCTCCTCCTTCAACAAACCACGCGCACGGAGCATAGGCTTCTTGTCGGGGTCAGCACCGCGGAACTTGCGATACATCTCCATGCCAGGACGCTGGCCACCCTGTGCCAAGAGGTCGTAGCGGAAGCTGTGTGCGAGGGCTGTGTCGCAGATGTCGTGGCTCGACTTGAAGGCCTCGAAGGCGTCCTTGTCCAATACCTCTGCCCAAAGGTAGAAGTAGTAGCCTGATGAGTAGCCACCTGCGAAGATGTGTGAGAAGTAGGTGTAGCGGTAGCGGGGTGCAATCTGCTCGATAAGACCGCGCTTAGAGAGGTTGTAGCTCTCGAATGAGTTGATGTCGATGTCGGTAGCCTGCTTCAAGGTGTGGATATCCAAGTCAATGAGTGCCGCTGCTGCAAGCTCAGTGGTTGTGAAGCCCTGGTTGAAGAGCGAAGCGCGCTGAATCTTCTCGATGAGTGCATCGGGGATAACCTCACCTGTGCGGTGGTGTGTAGCGTAAACCTTGAGAATCTCGGGGTGGAAAGCCCAGTTCTCCATGATCTGTGAGGGAAGCTCTACGAAGTCGCCCTCAACCTCCGAGAGACCGCGGTAGCGTACATCTGCAAAGAGGCAGTGCAAAGCGTGACCGAACTCGTGGAACAATGTCTCAGCCTCGTCGAACGAGAGGAGTGATGGGGTGTCACCTGTGGGAGGTGTGAAGTTGCAAACGATGCCTACAACGGGAGCCTTACGCTCGCCATCGATGTAGCGCTGCTCAACGAAGTTACCGCACCATGCACCGCCACTCTTCTCCTTGCGGGGATGTGGGTCGATGTAGAGCACGCCGAGGTGTGTCTGGTCGTGGTCGAGAACCTGATATACGGTGCACTCCTTGTGGTAGCGAGGAGCAGTGATAGGACGGAAGGTGATGCCGTAGAGGCGGTTAGCAAGGTAGAACATACCCTCGCGAACGTTGTCGAGTGAGAGGTACTGGCGTACAGCCTCCTCGTCGAGCTGATACTTGCTCTTGCGCACCTTCTCAGCGTAGTACCACCAGTCGGCCTTGTCGAAAGTCTCGCCAGGGTAGTCCTGCTGGAACATCTTGTTCATCTCCTCCAACTCGAGCTTTGCAGACTCTACTGCGGGGAAGAAGATCTCCTCCAAGAGTTCGTATGCAGCCTCGGGAGTACCTGCCATCTGGTCGGCAGTAACATATGCAGAGTAAGAGTCGTAGCCCAAGAGATTAGCCTTCTCTATGCGAAGCATAGCCATCTTCTCGGCGATCTCCTTGTTGTCATACTCGTTGTCGTTGTTACCACGCATGAGGTAGCCGTTGTAGAGCTCACGGCGCAACTCGCGGTTTGAAGAGTAGGTGAGGAAGGGGAGCATGCTGGGTTTGTCCAAAGTGAAGAGGTAGCCACTCTTGCCCGCAGCCTCTGCTGCCTCACGAGCCTGTGCCTTTACGCCCTCGGGGAGCTCTGCCACCTGGTTAGCCTCGAGGTGGAGTGAGAAGGCGTTCTGGTCAGCGAGGAGGTTCTTGTTGAACTCCACGGTGAGCATAGCAAGCTCGCCATTAATCTGCTTGAGGCGCTCCTTAGCCTCGCCCTGAAGCAAGGCACCCGAACGAACGAAATCGTTGTATGTCTTCTCCGTAAGGCGCATCTGTACCTCGTCCAAGCCGAGGGTGTTGCGCTTGTCGTAAACAGCCTTAACGCGCTGGAAGAGAGCATCGTTGAGCATGATAGCGTTAGAGTGCTCCTCGAGGATTGGTGTCAACTCATCCTGCACCTTCTCCATCTCGGGAGTAAGGTCTGATGATGAGAGCATGCCAAAGATGAGGCCTGTCTCCGAGAGCTTGATGCCTGAGTTGTCGAGTGCTACGATGGTGTTCTCGAACGAGGGCTCTGCCTCGTCAGCCACGATAGCCTCGATCTCGGCCTTATGCTCGGCGATGGCTACGTCGAATGCTGGAGCGAAGTGCTCGGCCTTAATCTTGTCGAATGGGGGAACGCCAAACTCTGTTGACCACTCCTCCAAAAGGGGGTTAGTTGTGTCGGTTGCAACCTCGTTGTTGCATGAATAATTCAGTGTCATAACACACATTAACGACGATAATAACAAAATACGTTTCATCTATGATATTTTTTAATTAACTTTAATTAACTTTGCAAAGTTAAAAAAATTATTGACCAATGCAACTATTTTATGCCCCTGAAATTTCTCTTCCCCGCTACACGCTGCCCGAGGAGGAGTCAAAACACTGTGTTAGAGTGCTTAGAATGAGTGTCGGCGATGAGCTTCATTTGACCGACGGAAAAGGTAATATGTATCGCTGTAAAGTGGTCAGTGACAATGTGAAACGTTGCGAAGTTGAGGTGGTGGAGACATGGCCCGAATATGAACGCATGAGCTATGGTTTGACCATGTGTGTGGCGCCCACAAAAAATATTGATCGCTTCGAGTGGTTTTTGGAAAAAGCAACAGAAATTGGCATCTCGGAGGTCTATCCCTTGGAGTGTGACCACAGCGAGCGCAGACAGATAAAACTCGAGCGCGAGGAGAAGGTTATCACCGCGGCGGTCAAGCAGTCGCTCAAAGCCTACCATCCCGTGTTGCACGATTTGACCTCGGTGCGCGATATCATCGCCATGGATTTCGAGGGCGAAAAGTACATCGCACACTGCGACAGTTCGTTTGGTGAGCGCCCATATCTTGGAAATTTAGTGAAAAAAGGTGCTAATACCCTAATTTTAATTGGCCCAGAGGGTGATTTTTCAAAAGAAGAGATTAACTTTGCGCTTCAAAATGGATTTAAGGCAATCTCTCTCGGTCGCGAACGTCTGCGTACCGAGACCGCTGCTGTTGTTGCTACCACCGTGGTGGCGACCATTAATAAGCTGTAACCCAATACGAAATATAAACTATTATGTATTTGTACTCACTTATTGCGGCGATGCTTGTCGCGCTTGTCATCTTCCTTGTACCGAAGCGGTATAAGGTGTGGGTGGCAACGGGCGTAGTGTCGCTTGTTGCACTTGCTGCCATAGCGGTTGCTGTTATGGCATTCATGGGCCAGCCCGTGGAGCTTGTGAAGTTTGTGACCCCATTCTTTGGTGAGGAGGCACTTGCTGTAGATAAGCTCTCGGCGCTTATGCTCATTATCATCTCGGTGGCATCCGTGGCTACGGTGCTCTACTCGAAGGGCTATGTTGCGGGCTATCTCGAGCGCTACTCCGAGGCTCACATCTCGATGCACTACACGGCTCTCGTAACGTTGGTAGTATCGATGATGCTCGTTGTGGTGTCGAGTGGTGGCTTCTCGTTCCTCTTTGCGTGGGAGTTGATGACCATCGCTTCGTTCATGCTTATTCTGTTTGAGGCCGACCGTCAGGAGGTACGTCGTGCTGCGCTTAACTACTTGGTTATGATGCACATCGGCTTCTTGTTCTTAGTCGTAGGTTTCGTCATGCTCTACAACGTTACGGGCAGCGCAAACTTCTCGGCCATCAACGCCTACTACGAGCATGCTAACCTCTTGCCACTCTTCGTTGTGCTCTTCATAGGTTTCGGCATGAAGGCGGGTTTGTTCCCCATGCACATCTGGTTGCCCGAGGCACACCCCGCAGCACCATCGCACGTATCGGCCATCATGTCGGGTGTGATGATTAAGACGGGTGTCTATGGTATCATCCGCCTTATGCAGGTTGAGGAGCTCGAGGGTGATATGCTCTTTACCATAGGTCTTATCGTCTTGGTGTCGGGTGCAGTGACAGGCCTCTGGGGCGTTATCCTTGCCGCCATGCAGAACGACATCAAGCGCTTGTTGGCATACTCAAGTATTGAGAACGTGGGTGTCATACTTATCGGTCTTGGTATTGCAGCGGTGGGTCATGCAGCGGGTAGTCCCCTTGTAGGTATGTGTGGCATGTGTGGCGCTCTGTTGCACATGGTGAACCACTCGCTCTTTAAGACCATGCTCTTCTTCAGCGCGGGTAACATCTACTCGAAGATGCACACCACGGCGATGAACCAGATGGGTGGCTTGGCTAAGCATATGCCCATCACGGCTATCGTGATGCTCTTTGCTACGGTGGCCATCTGTGCATTGCCACCTCTGAATGGCTTCGTTTCGGAGTTGCTTATTTATATAGGTATGTTCAACGGCGTGAGCAGTGGCTACGAGGTGCTCTACTCTGTTACGGGTATCATCGTGCTCTCGCTCATTGGTGGTATCGTGGTGCTTGCCTTCACGAAGCTCTATAGCGTCGTGTTCCTCGGCTCGCCACGCTCGCACCATGTTGCAGAGTGCACCGAGGTTGACAACCAGCGCATCATCGCTACCTGCATCCCCGCGGCATTCATCCTTATCATCGGTCTTGCACCACAGTATGTCATCATCCCCATCTCGCATGTAGCCGAGGAGGCGACAAATAGCATCAACACCATTGCTATTGAGCACTTCGCACCCACGCTCGAGTCGTTGAGCTACGTCAGCATCGCCTTTGTGGTGGTTGTTACGCTGCTCTTCTTCATCAAGCGTCTTGCACAGCGCAACCGCACTATCGCCGAGGGTCCAACATGGGGTTGTGGCTTTACGGCTTTGAACACTCGTATGCAGTATACGGGTGAGTCATTCTCTGAGGGCTTGGAGAACATCGGTAAGCCCTTGATGAAGAATACGGTGGATGGTCGTGCAGTGGATAAGGACGAGATCTTCCCCTTGCCTCACCGCTACCGCATCCGTCATAAGGATAAGGTCGATTCGTTGTTGGGTCGCTGGTGGGTGCAGATGATGCACCGCATCAACGAGTATGTAATGCGCCTGCGTACAGGTAAGGTAAACAGCTACATTACATTCGCACTTTTGTTCTTCGTCGTAGTACTCATCTTGACACTCTGCGGTGTCCTCTAACCCAAAATACTGATTGCTATGTTGATTAAACTACTAAATACATTGTTGATGGTTGTCGTAGCACTCTCTATTACGGGTGTTATCAACCGCACGCGTGCGGTGCTTGCTGGTCGTCGTGGTACACGCTTCTTGCAGCATATCTACAACGTGCGCCTACTTTTGCGTAAGGGTGCTGTTTACTCTCCTACAACGACCATCCTCTTCCGCATTGCACCTTGCGTATACCTCGGTGCTGCGCTTATGGCATTCTTGTTTATCCCCATCGCCAACCTCGAGCCATTGTTCTCGTTCCATGGCGATATCATCTTGGTAGCCTATCTGTTGGCATTCTCGCGCTTTGCGCTTATCCTTGCGGCTATGGATACAGGTAGCTCGTTCGAGGGTATGGGTGCTGCGCGTGAGGCACTCTATGGTGCGTTGGTAGAGCCCGCCTTGATGATGGGTCTCGCGACGTTGGCACTCTTCTGTGGCGACTCGTCGTTTGCGGCTATCTTCTCACATGGCCAGGTGCTCGACGTGAACCTCACCGTAGTGCTTCTGCTTGTTGCCTACATCTTCGTGATGATTATGTTTATTGAGGGTGGCCGTGTTCCTGTGGATGATCCCAAGACCCACCTCGAGCTTACGATGATTCACGAGGTTATGTGCCTCGATTACTCGGGTGTCGACCTTGCGATGATTCAGATTGCGGGATGGCTCAAGAACTCAATCTTTGCCGTTATCGCTGCTAATGCCGTGTCGGCGGTGTTCTGCTTCCATTGGGAGTTTGCTGCACCTTTGGCAATCCTCGGTGCCGGCATCTCGGTGGGTGTTGTTGAGTCGTTGCGTGCGCGTAACAAACTCTCGCGCAATGCCACCTACATCCTCACCATCTCGGCACTCTCGGCCTTGGTGCTTCTTGTCGGATTCCTCCTCATTCAGGATATTAACATATAGTAAGCTATGATACTATCACTCATTATATTATACGTTCTGTCGCTCATCTATCTCTCGATGGCCGATAGATTCCGTTCGCACACCATGATACTCGCATTGCAGGGTCTCCTGCTCTTCGGTATCGCCATGGCGCGTATGCACGCCTTCCACCCCGTGGAGATGGGCTTCATCGTTGTCGAGACCTTGGTATTCAAGGCTATTGTCATCCCCATCATCCTCTTGCACGTCATCCGCAAGACCAAGATCAACCGCATCACAAACTCGTCGACACAGTTTGGCTCGTTGATGATGTCTATCGTTGCACTTGTGGCAAGCTGTACCATCACATACTACATGCAGAACAGCGGTTCTGACACCATCTCGTTTGGTGTGGCGCTCTATGCGTTGCTCTCGGGACTCATCCTTATTGTGATGCGTAAGCGTGTTTTTGCTCACCTGGTCGGCTTCCTCGTAATCGAGAATGGTGTCTTTTTGTTCTCGATGGCTATCGGTGTGGAGTTGCCCATGCTTATCAACCTCGCTATTATGCTCGATATCTTGATCTCGATCCTTGTGCTCGGCATGTTCTTGCAGCGTATGGATAACGACATGAATACGGATGAGAGCGATGCACTAACCTCTATTAAAGACTAAACGCTATGCTTACATATCTAATTATATCGCTTATTATTGCGGTGTTGCCCCTCGTGGTGCGCACCGAGCGTATGACAAACATCATCGCTACGCTCTTCTTCCTCGTGCAGGTTGCGGGCATAGCCTTGGTTGTAGCGTTGGGTAGGGTAGATGGCGTTATGCTCTCGGTCTTCCGCGCCGACAACATGGCGTTGCTCTTCCATGCCCTTATGACCGTGGTGTTGGGCTTCTCGCTCATCCACTCGTCGTCATACCTCAAGGCGGAGAACGTCTCAACACGCTCATATAGGACCTATTACACACTCCTTATGCTCCTTGCCGTGGCTATCACATGTGTCTACTACTCGGACAACATCGCCATGACATGGGTATTCTTAGAGGCTACGACAATCTGCTCGGCGGGTATCATCTACCACCGCGAGTTCAAGCAGTCGTTGGAGGCTACATGGAAGTATGTCTTTGTCTGCTCTACAGGTATCGCCATGGCGTACCTCGGCATCATGCTCCTCGCTACCGTGGCCAACCATGGCGCTCTGGACTACGCTTCGTTGAAGGAGGCTATCGTTGCGGGCGACCCCCTCTACCTCAAGGTCGCATTCTTGCTCATGGTTGTGGGCTACAGCTGTAAGATGGAGATCTTCCCCCTCTACACCGTGGGTATCGATGCCAACTACGCTGCTCCTGCACCCGCTTCGGCATTCATCTCTACGGCGCTTGTGAACGCTGGCTTCGTATCTATCATGCGCATCTATACGCTCTATGCTCACTCTGACGTCTTCGTGTGGGCGCGCCACGTCTTGATTCTTATCGGAGTGTTGTCGTTGGCCGTGGGTGCTATGTTCTTGCGCCGCGCGAATAACTACAAACGATTCCTGTCGTACTCTACTGTGGAGAATATGGGTATCGTGGCTATCGGCCTCGGTATCGGTGGCGTAGCATTGTGGGCCGCGGTGTTCCATGTCGTGTGCCACACCTTCGTCAAGAGCTCGATGTTCTACCATGTGGGTATCATGCGCCATGTATACGATAGCTATAGCATAAACCGCATTGGTAACTATATCAATATCAACCGCGTAGGTGCTATTGGCTTCATCGTGGGCACGCTCGTACTCTTGGCCTTCCCACCCTCGCCACTCTTCATCTCGGAGGTTATGATCTTCTCGGAGATTGTATCGGTTGAGAAGTGGTGGTTGTTGGTGTTGATGCTGGTGTTGATGTGCGTTGTGCTCTACTCAATCTGGTCGCGCTCGTTGCGCCTCAGCTACCACTCTAATCAGGATGAGTTGCACCTCTCGGCCGTAAATCGCCGCTTGTCGTACATCGCATCGTTGCCTTTGGTCCTCGCCATAGTGCTTGGCCTCTGGCAGCCCAAGTTCCTCAATGATGCTATCGAGAACATCATCTCGGATGGCGTTGAGGTGTCGGCAGAGGTCACCATCGACGAGGTCGAGGTGGTTGTTAACGCCGAGGAGCCTGAGGTAGCGGTAGAGGATGCTACAGCGGAGGATGCCCCTGCGGAGGGTGAGACAGAGGCCTCTGAGGAGCAAGTAATTGATGAAACAACTGACGAAAATCTCGATGACCATGGAGATGTTTTATAGAACCACAAATACAGCCTCGGCGGTAGCTATTGCCGACATCCCCGTTGTGGAGTACGAGGCGCTATATAACGACCTTAAGGAGCGCATGACCGATGCCCGCTACCATGTTGCACACTACTTCGCAACGGAGTACGAGGCGGGTCTCAAGTTCTACATGATTTTGCTCGATGACGAGACCGGCGAGGTGCTCATCACCTCGTTCATCCCCGACTACTATGCCGAGGGTCTCGCGTCGCTCACTGCCGTACACCAGCAGTTCCACCCCTTCGAGCGTGAGATTTTCGAGCTCTACGCTGTGCCCTTCGATGGCCACCCATGGCTCAAGCCCCTGCGCTTCTCGTTCGACCGCCGAGATAAGGAGTCGACAATGGAGAGCTACCCCTTCTATACCATTGAGGGTGAGGAGCTTCACGAGGTTAATGTAGGTCCTATCCACGCGGGTATCATCGAGCCTGGTGCCTTCCGCTTCATCTGCGATGGTGAGCAGGTTCTCCACCTCGAGATTGCGCTTGGCTATCAGCACCGTGGCGTTGAGAGCGAGATGGTACGCAACGACAACCGCTTGCGCCAGACGCTCATCGCGGAGTCTATTGCGGGCGATACTGCCGTAGGTCACGCTACAGCCTATGCCGAGCTTGTTGAGAAGCTCGCGGGCACGGACATCGGTGACGACCTCAAGCGTGAGCGCCTTGTAGCCATCGAGCTCGAGCGTATCGCTATGCACCTCGCCGATACTGGCGCCTTGGCTACCGACATCGGCTTCCAGCTCTACCAGGTTGCTTGCGAGGCATTGCGTACCGTAGTCATCAACACCACTCAGGCATGGTGTGGTAACCGCTTCGGTAAGAGCATGATACGTCCCTGTGGCTCTAACTTCCCGCTCACTGAGGCGAAGATTGAGACCATCCGTAAGAATATCGCCGATGTGCGTCGTCGTTACAACGAGGTGCGCGAGGATATCCTCGAGGCGCAGACCTTGCTCGTGCGTTTCGAGCAGTGTGGCCTCGTCTCGAAAGAGGAGATGACAACTATCGGTGGCGTGGGTCAGGCAGCGCGTGCAAGTGGCCTCAAGCGCGATATCCGTGCTACACACCCCTCGGGCTTCTATGCTGATGCCTTCAGCCACAGCCCCATTCTATATAATGATGGTGATGTCATGTCACGCCTCGCAACACGCATGGACGAGGTGTTGCAGAGTGCAGACTACATCGAGCGCGTGCTTGCCGAGTATAAGCCCTCGGAGCATATCGCAGCGCCCGACTACAATGCACCCCTCAAGGCCGATGCTCTGTCGTTCTCGCTTGTCGAGGGCTGGCGCGGTGAGATCTGCCATGTGGCACTCACAGACGGCGAGGGTAACATCGCGAAGTATAAGGTCAAGGACCCCAGCGTTCACAACTGGCTCGGCCTCGCCATCGCGGTGCGTACTGAGGGCATCTCCGACTTCCCCATCAACAACAAGAGTTTTAACTTGTCGTACTGCGGTCACGACTTGTAGTAGTCTCACGAAATAGAAAAATTAGAGCTATGCTATTCGGAAAACTTAGAATCCTGCGCAGCCATGGCAAGCAGTATATCCCCAACCTCGATAAGGTGACCCTTACTGAGGAGTTTCGTGGCTTCCCCATGCTCACCGTCACCGACGACAAGAGCGACCTTGAGCGTGCCGCAGCCATCTGCCCCACACGCGCCATCACCACATCGCCCCTTACTCTCGATATGGGTAAGTGTCTCTTCTGCGGTGAGTGTCAGCGTGTTGCACCCAAGAACATCAAGTTCACAAACGAGCACCGCCTCGCTGCAACGCGCCGCGAGGACCTCATAGTCATGGCGGGTCAGACAAAGCCCTGCTTCACTAAGGATGCCGTGCGCCCCGAAATCGCCAAGTACTTCGGCCAAACCCTTCAGTTGCGTGAAGTGTCGGCAGGTGGTGACGCCTCGGTGGAGATGGAGCTCAACGCTACAGGAAATGTAAACTTCGACTTCGGCCGTTATGGCGTAGGCTTCACCGCCTCACCCCGCCACGCCGATGGTCTTGTTCTCACGGGCCCAATCTCGGAGAATATGGCCGAGGCCCTCGACATCTGTTACAACTCTATCGCGGAGCCAAAGATCCTTGTTGTGTGTGGCTCGGAGGCTATCTCTGGTGGCCTCTATGCCGATAGTCCCGCTGTCGACCGCTCATTCCTCGAGAAGTATCATGTCGACCTCTGGCTCCCTGGTGCCCCCACACATCCGTTGTGCTTCATCGATGGTATCACCAAACTCCGCAAGTAATTTGCTAATAGAAGGCAGATATCTACTGCCGCTAACAAAAAGTGCCGTCAATGGGACGTACGCAAAGTACTACCCATCGACGGTATTTTTGTCGAGCGTTGTATCTGCAGCCTTCTATTAGCAAATTTATTGTTCAAAGCCCCAATTCTCTAAACTCTTTATATTCTCATCTGTCCCTTCTCCTTCCCGCAGACCACACCTAACTCCCTATACCTATATTTATATATAGTGGCGAATTATGTCTGTGTGATATGAATTTTGCAATTTTTTGTAAAAAAGTGGTTAAAAAGTTTGGATAATAAGAAATAAGCGGTATCTTTGCACCCGCAATCAGGAAAACAGCGATGTTTGAATGAAGCTGCGAAGGTTCTTAAAAAAAAGTTTCAAAAAAGTTCATCAAAAATTTGGTGGTTTGAAATTTTTGCTTTACCTTTGCACCACTTTCCGCTCCGAAAAATTGGAGCACGAAAGTTTAAGAAAATGGTTCTTTGATTTACTGGTTTTCTATATTGAG
>JAZRAT010000050.1:0-27689 GCA_045634725.1 Alistipes sp.
ATGTTAAGACCACCCTTACCGATAGCCAAAGATACCTCCTCGGGCTTCAAGTACACCGACGCTGTCTTGCGCTCCTCGTCGATGGTGATAGTCGAAATCTTTGCGGGGTTCAACGAACGCTGAATCATTAGAGATGTGTTTGCTGTGTAGTTCACCACGTCAATGTTCTCGTTGCGCAACTCCTTAACTACGGTGTAGATACGTGAGCCCTTCATACCCACGCAAGCACCTACGGGATCGATGCGCTCGTCGTAAGACTCTACGGCTACCTTGGCACGCTCACCAGGGATGCGCGCGATGCGCTTGATGGTGATAAGACCATCGTAAATCTCAGGTACCTCCTGCTCGAACAAACGCTCGAGGAACTGGTTGTCGGTACGCGAGAGGATGATGCGTGGCTGGTTGTTGTTCATCTCCACAGACTTAACGATAGCCTTGATGGGGTCACCCTTGCGGTAGAAGTCGTTTGGAATCTGCTCGCTCTTGGGCAATACGAGGTCGTTGTCCTCGTCGTCGCGTACGAGCACCTCCTTCTTCCACACCTGGTAAACCTCACCTGTGATAATCTCGCCCACCTTCTCCGAGTACTTCTCAAAGAGGGCAGCCTTCTCGAGGTCGAGGATGCGTGATGCGAGGTTCTGGCGGAGTGACAACACTGCACGACGACCGAACTGTGTCATGTCGATCTGGTCAACATACTCGTCACCCACGTCGTATGATGCGTCGATTGCCTTAACCTCCGAGAGTGCAATCTCGGTGTTCTCATCCTCCAACATATCGTCCTCTACGACTGTGCGGTTGCGCCAAATCTCGAGGTCACCCTTCTCGGGGTTGATGATAACGTCGAAGTTTTCGTCACTCTCAAACTGCTTCTGTAGTGCGTGGCGGAATACATCCTCCAATACACCGATAAGCGTAGAGTTGTCGATGCTCTTGAGCTCCTTGAACTCAGCAAAGTTGCTGATAAGATTAATGTACTTCATTTTGTGTTTTATATTTTGTTTTGATTATTTGTCTTGTTTGTGATGTATTATGAGTTTTGATAGCTAATACACGTTTCACTCACCCAACACGATAAGATTTGTTGTTAGAAGGGTGTCAGATACAACGCTCGGCGAATTTCGAAGCGATGGGCTGTACTAAGGCGTACTGCCCATTGCTGAGATAATTCGTTAGCGGCAGTAGATGACCCCTTATCACAACAAATTACTTGAAGTCGAGATACTCTTTGACGTACTTTATCTCCTCCCACTTGTACTCCTTCGTAACCTCCACGGTCACCTTGCGCTTCTTGCCCTCCACGGCCTGCTTCTCCTCGTATGAGAGCACGATGCCGGCCTCGTCGGCGCTGTTGAGCTTCGCAAGAAGCTTGATACCATCCTTGAGTAGCACCTCTACAGATGAGCCGATAATCTTGTTGTACTGGCGTAGGAGCTTGAGCTCTGAGCCGATGCCCGCCGATGCTACCATAAGCGAGAAGTCCTCAACCTCGCGGTCGAACTCCGCCTCGATAGCGCGGTTTAGTGCTGCGCAATCTTCGAGTTTTACGGCAGTATCGCTGTCGATGAGGAGCTCTATCTCGCCCATAGGGCTGATTTTGCACTCTACAACATAGATGTCGCTACCCTCGAGGTGGCGCTCAGCAATCTCCGTAACTGTCTTAACATCAATCATTTTTATACTATTTTATTATATTATTATCGGCTTATGTGGCGAGTTGATTATCCGCCCAAGTACGAAATAAGGGGACATCTCGTCCCCTTACATTCGCTCTAATACGCTGCAAATATACTACTTTTTTTTATACTACACAATATATATAGGTATTTTTCTGCAATCAACGCACATATTTTCGACACCATAGCAAGGAAAAGCTCTCAAAAATTTGCACATATCACTTTAATGGTTAACTTTGTATAAAATTTACTAAAACAAACATATGTCAGTAGAAAGCACAGTAAGAGCCGTGACGACTCTACGCCTTACGGAGATGAAGCAGCGCGGCGAGAAGATTGCCATGCTCACATCGTATGATTACTCTATGGCAAAGATTGTCGATAAGGCAGGCATCGATGTTATCCTCGTCGGCGACTCAGCAGCAAATGTGATGGCTGGTTTCGAGACAACCCTCCCCATCACCCTCGATATGATGATCTATCACGCCAAGTCGGTGGTGCGTGCCGTGGAGCGCGCACTGGTGGTTGTGGACCTCCCCTTCGGTACGTACCAGGGTAACTCGAAGCTCGCCCTCGACTCTGCCGTTCGCATCATGAAAGAGACTGAGGCAGACGCAGTTAAGATGGAGGGTGGCGAAGAGATTTTGGAGTCTGTACAGGGCATAATCTCGGCAGGTATTCCCGTGATGGGACACCTCGGCCTTATGCCACAGTCCATCCATAAGTTCGGCACATACAACGTTCGTGCAAAGGATAAGTCGGAGGCCGACAAGCTCATCCGCGACGCCAAGCTCCTCGAGGAGGCGGGCTGCTTCGCGGTGGTTTTGGAGAAGATTCCCGCAGAGCTCGGCAAGCGCGTATCGGAGGAGTTGCACATACCCACCATCGGCATCGGTGCGGGTGGCGCGA
Organism: Alistipes sp.; assembly: GCA_045634725.1. GTDB lineage: Bacteria > Bacteroidota > Bacteroidia > Bacteroidales > Rikenellaceae > Alistipes. The sequence continues at coordinate 2,586 of JAZRAT010000050.1, forward strand.
CAGATGGTCAGGTGCTCGTTGCGCACGACATGCTCGGCATCACACAGGCCTTCTCACCCCGCTTCTTGCGTCGCTATGCTGACGTTGGCACAACAATCCTTGAGGCTGTGGGCCACTATGTCGACGACGTCAAGAGCCGCGACTTCCCCAACGAGAAGGAGCAGTATTAACAACAAATATATCAACAATTAGGAGTGGGGGCTAAATTTTAGCCCCCACTTTCTCTGTAAATGTAGGGCACCCCCACACAGGCAACCTCCAGTACTAATAACCCTTGTCACTCATAGACAACATTTCATCGCCAATCAGATACTAATATAAATAGGTATAACGCGTAGTTTGAAAAAAAATTAAGGTCGTTGCGTAGATTTTACACAAAATGTTTGGTGGATTGAAAAATTTAACTTACCTTTGCGTAGTTTTAACGCAGTAAGCACTACAGCGAACGACGAGATTGGAGTAAACACTTAATTGAAAGACCTATGAAACGACAACTAACCATCGACCTTAATCAGCCCCACAACGAGGCGACCAACAACACCTACCGAGGTATCATTGGTGCTGTCATCGGAGACATCGTGGGCTCATCACGAGAGGGTAAACCCGTATCAAGAGATGGGTTCAGACTCTTCACCAAGGAATCTACCATAACTGACGACACGGTGCTCACAGCGGCCATCGCAGATTGGTTGCTCAACTGTGACAACACGAGCGCCGAGAAGTCGTTGAGGAAGTGGGGAAAGCTCTATCCCCATGCGGGCTATGGCAGTTCGTTCAAGAGGTTCCTCGCCAGCGATGAGGGCACTAGCCTCAACAGCACCCACAATGGTGCGGTGATGCGTGTGAGCCCCGTAGGCTACCTTGCCACATCGATTGAGGAGTGCATGCAGTTGGCTTGCGAGTCAGCCCGTCCGAGTCACAATAGCCCATCGGCAATCAGGGCGGCTCAGGCCAATGCGGTTGCCATCTTCATGGCTCGCGAGGGTGCTTCGAAACAGGAGATATGCAACTACATCGAGGAACACTTCTCATACAACCTGAACACTCCATACGAGGCAGTGCGCTCGGAGATACGCTCGGCAAGGGCAAACCGCGACGAGGCGACTCGAGAGGCCAACCATGAGCGTATCGTGGGTGCTGAGACTACGATACAGGATGCCCTGGTTGCATTCCGCGCGGGTAGAAGCTACGAGGATGTCATCCGCAAGGCCATCCTACTGGGAGGTGACGCCGACACCGATGCTGCGATTGCCGGAAGCATCGCCGCGGCCTACTACGGTGTACCTGAGGAGATTATCCGCGAGGCTCTCATCTACATCCCATCCGACATCCTCGACATCATCAACAAGGTGGATGGCACATCGTGGCAGGCCTCGAAGTTGATACCACCCAAGTCTAACAGGTGGAGTTGCAACGACGTGGTGGTCTACGGCTCGGATGAATACGACACGATGGGCGAACATGCCTACTACCTCACCCATCCGACGAAGTTCAAGAAGCGTGTCAACGAAGGATACCCGATCATCATCTTCGGTGATGGTATCCCCACCATAGAGGAGCAGGCCGACCTTCTTCAAAGGAAGTGCTCAAGTAGCAAGGAGACCCGCTGGCACCTGCACGACATCGGTATAGAGAGTGGTATACTCTCAACGGATCGCTACCAGGAGTTGTTCTCATGGGCTCTCGAAATGGACAACGTACTTGTATCACCAACATTGTTAAACCTTTAAACGACTAACGATATGGAAAGAATCATTAATCTTGTTAAGACACTCAACCGCCCAGGCGTAGACGCCGTAGTAGAATACATCGAGAATAGCAGCTTCGCTACTGCACGCTGCCACGCTCACCACTGCTACAAAGGTGGTCTCGCTGACCACTCAATTGAGGTGTACGAGCACATGAAACGAGAGCATGCCAACGACATGCCCGAGGAGTCGATTATCATTTGTTCACTCTTCCACGACCTTGGCAAGGCACGCCGTGCAGGTTGGGAGTTCAAGGGCTACCACCCCGCTCGCTCTATCGCCATCTTGGAGCGATGTGGTTTTGAACTCACTCAGGATGAGGCATTTGCAATCCGCAACCACCACAGCAAGAGCAAGGATGCTTTCACCCACAAGTACCGCAGAGCTGTGACCAAGGCTGACATGAATAGCACATGGGAGTGGAAGCATAAGAACAACCGCGTAACACCCAAGGACCTGCTAATCAAGGCGTTCATGGATACCTTGTAGTCCACGACACAGAGAGCACCCTCGGTTCAAACCCTCCGAGGGTCTCTTCCTTACAATAGATAAAGACCACCAATCTTCTTACATTACTCCGAACCCTACTCCTTTTGAAAGAAGATTTACTACCTTTGTTTAGACAAAGCATCACCTATACAACAATCGAATAATATAACCTAAAACTATAACGACATGAGTAATTATCCAACATGGGATCGCGAGTACGCAGCCCAGAGAGAGATAGCGGGCCCAAGAAAGGGACAGCTACTGCGTCAAGATGTATATAAGAGCAACGTAGAGGTATTCCACGCAGGTGGCTACACTTGCGAATCGGGCAAGGTAGTAGAGCTACCCATCGATGACCCAATGCTCGAAAACACAATCGTCTACACCGCAGCGTTTGATGTGAACAACATCGCAACACGCAACTGCGACACCAAGACAGATGTCTTGAATGCTGACTGCCTCGCGGTGGCAAAGGATATGCTCGCGAGAGGATTGAACCCATGTGTGATGAACTTGGCCGATGCCTACACCGCGTGTGGCATGTATAAGAGAGGCTCGCGTGCGCAGGAGGAGAGTCTATGTCGCGTCTCTACCCTATCACGCTCACTATTCCAGTTCTACAAGGCAACAAGTGGCAAGGCGTCAAGATATGCCGATGAGGCGAATGTTAAGATTAGAGAGTACGCCTACCCTATGGACTTGAACTTCGGTGGCATCTACTCGCCAGACGTAACCGTGTTTCGCAATGCAAACGACCTCTATGCATTCACCGAGGAGGTGTTCAAGGTGGGCATTGTATCAGTTGCGGCCGTTGACTTTAACGAGAAGCACGGCAAGAACCGCGAGTACCAAGCAGCAGATGGCGGCTTTACAGAGGAGGGTATCGAGGTGATGAAGAACAAGATACGCACCATCTACCGCATTGCCCTAGTCAATGGCCACGACTCACTCGTTGCCGGCGCCTTTGGTTGCGGTGCTTTCCGCCTACCCGCCGACAAGGTAGCACAGCTATTTAGCGAGGTATACCACGAGGCAGAGTTCAAGAACAAATTTGCGGAGATCACCTTTGCCATCCTCGACAAGGAGGGAGATAGGGGTAAGTTCGCACCCTTCTACAAGATATTCAAGTAGTTGAGATTCCATAAAGAGAGACCCAGGGTGCTACCCTGGGTCTCTTCTTATCAGTATATATTATCACTAACGGTTTACCTTTAGCAACGATGAGTCGCCGTAGCTCAAGAAGCGGAAATCGTGCTCCAGGGCGTAGTCGTAAATCTTATGCCAATCATCACCTACATAAGCACTTACAAGAAGTAGCAAGGTTGACTTGGGTTGGTGGAAATTCGTAATTATATAACGCACTATGCGGAAGCTATAGCCAAGGGGCGTAATCATAATCTGCGTTGCCGCCTTGAGTTGCTCGAGTCCCCTCTCGCGCATGTAGCCTACAAGCGTCGAGAGCACCTCCGCACCCTTAAACTCTGCGGGTATGTCGTACAACTCCCACTGTCCCACTACGCGCTCCTCACATGGGTTACCCTCGCACTTAATACGCCATGCGAGTGCCGTCAAGGACTCAAGCGTGCGCACCGACGTAGTACCCACAGCAACGATATTTTCAGCACGCGAGAGTAGCGACTCCAATGTCGAGAGCGTCACCGAGAAGTGCTCCGTGTGCATGGGGTGCTCCGCGGCATTTTCATCCTTTACGGGAAGGAACGTACCCGCGCCAACGTGCAACGTAACGCCCTCAAAACCAAAGCCCTTAGCACGCATATCCTCCATCAGTGACTCCGTAAAGTGGAGACCCGCCGTGGGTGCCGCGACAGAGCCCTCATAGCGAGCATAGACAGTCTGGTAGCGCGTGTTGTCAATCTCCTCGCTCTCGCGGTTGAGGTATGGGGGAATGGGTATGCGGCCAAGCTCCTCGAGGAGTTCGCCAAAGGTGCAGTCGGCAGACCAGCGCATGCGCACGATATGCTCGCGTGTACCACGCTCCACAATCTCGGCACGCAACGTATGACGCTCACCCGCGAAGTCGAAGTCAATGCCTACCTCGCCCTCCTTCCACTTCTTGAGGTTACCCACGATGCAACTCCACTCGCTCTGGCCACGCTGTTGAAAGGCGCGCTCATAGTCCGCGGGGTTGTGGGGTTCGAGGCAGAATACCTCGATGCGCGCACCCGATGCCTTGTGCATAACGATGCGGGCACGCACCACGCGCGTATTGTTGAATACGAGCATAGCGTCCTCGGGCAAGTAGTCTGCCACATTGCGGAAGTTACTCTGGGTGATTGTGCCGTTGTCGTAGATAAGGAGCTTCGACGAAGAACGCTCCTCGAGTGGGAACTTTGCTATGCGCTCATCGGGGAGCGGATAGTTGAAGTCGTTGATATCAATATGTCGCTGCATAGCCTACCGGTATAAAACACAAAAAGATGTCTTGCGACATCTTCCTGTTGATTTTTAGTAGTCGATAGGGGATTCGAACCCCTATGTCCTGCGTGAGAGGCAGGTATCCTAGCCCTTAGATGAATCGACCAGTTTTCGTTGTCATCAGGTTTATTTCCTTTTGACACTGCAAATATACGGCGATTTTTTTATTCTGCAAATTTTTTCGCAAAAAAAATGCAATTTTGTGTGAATTTTCTTAAAAAAGCGCAATTTTAGATGAAAATCGTGCGGTTCTACCCCATCACTCGGGTGACTACCCCACACTTTCCACAATAAAAGTTTGAGGTGCGACACGCCACAATAACGAAAGATTTTTGCAGATACGATAAAATTTCGTATCTTTACGCTACAATTAATAATAATAGATATGAGAAAACTTAGACTTTATATACTTGCCATTGCTGCGGTGTGCGCAGTGGCATGTGGCGAGGAGTCGAAAAAGAGCTCAAACATTCCCGAGTTCAAGACTTTCGAGTATGAGTTAATCGACGAGGGCAACTACTCCTTCACTATTTCTTATGAGCAGATAACAAATACGGCAGATAGCGAGGCTTTGGCCATCATCGAGGAGCTAAACTATCAGGCGATATTCGGAGAGTTCGCCTTCGAGGAGCAGGACTTGCAGCGCTCAAGCGAGGCATTCAAGGATGCAGCATTGGAGAGCATGCTGGAGTTCAACACCCAGAATCTCATGTGCGAGCTTCACCTCTATCAGGTGGCATCGCTCGTGCGCGACAATAGCGTGGTGTGCTACGACACCGTTGTCGAGACCGACATAGGCGGCATCTACCCCATCGTTAGTCAGACATACGAGTGCTACGACCTCGGCTCGGGCAACATCTACGACTTCAGTTACCTCAGCGACGGCGAGTGGTACGATGCGCTCATAGAGGTTGTATTCAACAAGCTCAAGGCGGAGTATGGCGACAAGTTCTACATCGTGTCGCCCGACTATCTCTACCTTCCCCTTGCGGCATACCTTACCGACACGGGCATCGTATTCCAGTATAACGCCTACGAGATTGCCGATGCCGAGTTGGGTAACATTGCCGTAGAGCTTAGCGACGCCGAGCTTGAGGCTGTGGGAGCGCCCCTCTTGTGGAAGTAGCCCATCATTTAATAATATGCGTGCACGCATATACACGCGTACGCACGCGCGAAGGAACGAAGACAATATCAAAACATAAAACATCACTACACATGAAGAGACTATTAACACTTTTGCTCGTGGTTGGCGTGTCGTTCTCAGCCATGGCAGATGAGGGCATGTGGCTATTGCCCTACATCAAGAAGATGAACGAGAAGGATATGAAGGCACATGGTGCGAAGCTCAAGGCCGAGGATATCTACTCTGCCGAGAAGTCATCATTGAAGGATGCCATCATCATCTTTGGTGGCGGCTGCACAGGCGAGATTGTATCGCCCGAGGGCCTTATCTTCACGAACCACCACTGTGGCTACGACGCCATTCAGAAGCTCTCGTCGGTTGAGCACGACTATCTCGCTGATGGTTTCTGGGCTACATGCAACGCCGACGAGCTCCCCGCAGAGGGTCTATCAGTACGCTTCGTGCGCCACATCTGGGATGTCACTGCCGACATCGTGGGCAACATTCCATCTACTGCTGGCGAGCAGGAGTTTCAGGCTATGTGTACTGCCAACAAGCAGGCAAAGATTGCCGAGCTCAAGGCCAAGTATCCTGGCTACGACATCGTCATCCCCAGCTTCTTTGGTAACAACCAGTTCTTCGCATTCGCCTATGAGACCTACACCGATGTGCGCTTGGTAGGTACACCTCCATCGTCTATCGGTAAGTTTGGTGGCGACACTGACAACTGGATGTGGCCACGCCACACTGGCGACTTCTCAATCTTCCGCGTATATGCTGGTAAGGATAACCGCCCCGCAGCATACTCTGAGGACAACGTGCCATACAAGGCAGAGAAGTGGCTCGACATCTCGCTCAAGGGCATCAAGGAGGGTGACTTCGGTATGATCATGGGCTTCCCCGGCTCTACACAGCGCTACATGACATCTTACGAGATTGACTACATGTTGGAGGTTGACAACCCACAGCGCATCTATATCCGTGGTGAGCGTCAGGCAATCTTGCGCAAGCACATGGATGCTGACCAAGCAGTACGCATCAAGTACGACGCTAAGTTCGCACGCTCGGCAAACTACTGGAAGAACTCTATCGGCATGTCTCGTGGCATCGAGAAGCTCAATGTGCGCGATAAGAAGGCGGCACAGGAGGCTGAGTATCAGGCATGGGCAAATGCCAACACTCTCCCCGAGGAGCGTTACATGGATGCCTTGAGCCTCATCGAGCAGTCGCAGACCGAGGCAAAGGAGGAGAACGCTACATTGCAGTATCTATCGGAGGCATTCTTCCAGTCTGTGGAGCTTGTGCAGACAATGATGGGCATGCGTGACGCCGAGCAGTTCTACAAGGACTACGACGAGGCTACAGACCGCGATGTTGCAAAGCGCATGTTCACTATCTACCGCGAGAACAACAAGCGCCTGCCCTCAATCTACAATAAGATTGATGCAGAGTTTGGTGGCAACAGCGACGCCTATGTAGACTGGCTCTACGACAACTCACAGCTTACAAACTACGAGAAGTATCAGGCAGTATTAGCCCTCGATGCTGAGGCACGCGAGGCGGCATTCAACAACGACCCCGTGTACGAGCTTGCCCTTTCACTCTTCGAGCTCTACAACGAGCTTGTTCCCGCAGTTATGGCTGCTGAGGAGAAGTTCGCCGAGGGTCCCCGCCTCTACATCGCAGGCCTTATGAAGATGAAGCCCAACAAGGCGTGGGCATCGGATGCAAACTTCACACTCCGCCTCACCTACGGTAATGTATTGCCCTACAGCCCCGCTGACGGCATCATCTACAGCCACTACACCACTCTCGATGGCGTGATGGCGAAGGAGGACCCCACAAATCCCGTTGAGTTCACCGTGCCCGAGCGCTTGAAGGAGCTATACGCGAAGAAGGACTACGGCCGCTATGCTGATAAGAATGGCGACCTCCCCATCGCATTCCTCGTGAACTGCGACATCACAGGTGGCAACTCTGGTTCTCCCGTTATGAACAAGAAGGGTCAGCTTATCGGCTTGGCATTCGACGGCAACTGGGAGGCTATGTCTGGCGATGTAGCATTCGAGCCCGAGTTGCAGCGCACAATCGCAGTCGACATCCGCTATGTCTTGTTCGTAATCGAGAAGTATGCAGGTGCCGAGTGGTTGCTCGACGAGCTTACTATCAAGAAGTAACACCCACACCAATAAAAGGAAGTGGCTCCTACCCTTGGGTATGAGCCACTCTCTTTTTTGTCGTTAGCAACATTATTCCTACCACCGCAAGCGTCAGCACCTCGGCCACGGGCATAGCAAGCCATATGCCGCGCACACCAAGCATTGAGGGTAGGAGCAGGAAGGCGGGAACGATGAACACCATACCTCTGAGGGCAGTGATAAACATCGCACGACCCACGCGCTCGATGCTCTGGTAATAGCCTATGATAGCGACATTTAGGATAAAGAATATGATGCCGAGGGCGTAGTATGGAAAGCCTGCAATGGCGATAACACCCGCTTTGGAGGTAGTATCCACAAACATACCGACCAACCACTCGGGAACAAAGACGAACAATAACGCAACGACAGCACCCACGACAAACGATGTCATAAGGAGCATACGGCGTATGCGCGACACATTATCCCAGCGCTCAAGGCCATAGTTATAGCTTATGATGGGCTGTGCCGACTGCGCGATGGAGTTACCCACCGAGAAGAAGAAGGGCGTATAGTAGCACGAGATGCCGAATGCGCCGACACCATCGTCACCCAAGAAGCGCATAAATACCAGATTACCAACGAATATAAAGACGGCTAGCGAGAGCTCACCCATAAGCGAGGAGATGCCTATGCGACACTGATACCACACATTGCGCAGTGACAATCTGAGGCTCTTGAGCGAGAACTTCGGCACGACGACACTCAGCTTATGGCTCGGCATAAGCAGGTAGCACAAGGCCATAACACCGCCCAACACCATACACATCGACGTGGCGATACCCGCGCCCTCAACGCCCATGCCCACGGGGAAGATGAATACCCAGTCGAGGATGGCGTTCAACACCGCGGGGATGATGTTGCACCACATTGCATAGCGCGGTGCACCATCCAGGCGTATGATAAAGAGGCCTATAAGGCCGAACATCTCGAACACAAAGCCCGGCATAAGCCACAACGTATAGTCCATGACGTGGGGCAGAAGCGTGGGCGAAGCACCCAGCGCCACGAATATCTGCTCGGGAAAGAGGAGTATTATGGCGCATATAAGCGAGGCCGTGAGCGACGAGGCTACGAGGGCCTGCGTGACATTCAGGCGCGCGACCTTGAGCTTCTGCTTGGCGAGATGTATGGATGCCACAACCGAGCATCCCGCACCCACCATAAGTGCGATACCCGACATCAAAGTATATATAGGTACAACGATATTCACCGCAGCGACACCCACGGCACCCACGCCATGGCCCACGATAATGCCATCAATGGCGGTCATAGCCGACATCGACAGCGTGCCGAGCAGTGTCGGTACAAGCATCTTACGGAAGAGCTTACCTATCTCATCACTCTGGAAATCTATAGCATCTCGTTTCATAACAGACTCTTTTGTAGATATTTGCCGAAAAACATATATGAATATGGGCGCAAAGATAGGGAAAATCAAATAAATTGCGTAACTTTGTAGGATAAAAGAGTTTTGCGATGCTACTACACGATAAACTTAAGTCATTCAATATAATACTCGCCTCGGCATCACCACGCCGTCGTGAGCTACTGCAGGCTACGGGCATAGCATATCGCCTCGCGCCAAAGTTCGAGTGCGACGAGGTATACCCCGCGACGCTCCCCGCCGAAGAGGTGGCAGAGTACCTGTCACAACTCAAGAGCCACGCCTACCCCACGCCCCTGCAGTGTGGCGACATACTCATCACCGCAGACACCACTGTGGTGCTCGGCAACGAGGTGTTGGGTAAGCCCGCCGACGAGGCCGAAGCCCGCGCAATGATTGCACGCCTCTCGGGACGCGAGCATAGCGTAGTAACGGGCGTAACGCTCCGCTCTACGGACAACGAGCGCAGCTTTTCATCGAAGAGCAAGGTGCGCTTCGCCTCGCTCACCGAGGAGCAGATAGCCTACTACGTCGAGAACTACCACCCCATGGACAAGGCTGGCGCATACGGCATTCAGGAGTGGATAGGCTACACGGGCATAGAGTCCATCGAGGGTTCATTCTTCAACGTCATGGGCCTCCCCGTGCAGAGGCTATACCGCGAGTTGGAGTGCTTCATTGAGCGTCTGCCCTCGTGCTACTAAGCAAGAAAATCAAATTTAATACATACACAACATGAAACGTTCACTCTTAATTTTTGCGTTGCTCCTTGCAACAACATTCAACGCCGTTGCGGATAAGGGTATGTGGCTTCCGTCACTCATCTCATCACGCATCAGCGACATGAAGTCTAAGGGCTTCAAACTCTCAGCCGACGACATCTACTCCATCAACAAAGCCTCTATGAAGGATGCCGTTGTTCTATTTGACGGTGGCTGTACAGGCGAAATCATCTCTGAGGAGGGTCTTATCCTTACGAACCACCACTGTGGCTACGACGCCATTCAGGCACTCTCGAGCGTTGAGCACGACTACCTCACCGACGGCTTCTGGGCTATGAACCACACCGAGGAGTTGCCCTGCCCCGGTCTTAAGGTGCACATTCTCGTACGCATGGAGGAGGTGACAGAGCGCCTCGCAGCTGGCGAGACAAAGGACGAGATTATCGCTAAGGCTGAGGCCGAGGGCGTAGGCTACCGCGCAACCGTAGAGTCTATGTACTACGGCAACATGGCCTACCTCTTCATCTACCGCGAGTTCAACGACGTGCGCCTCGTGGGCACACCTCCAACGACTATCGGTAAGTTTGGTGCCGACAACGACAACTGGATATGGCCACGCCACACTGGCGACTTCTCAATCTTCCGCATCTATGCCAACGAGAACAACGAGCCCGCAGCATACAGCGCCCAGAACAAGCCATACACCCCCGCACGCCACTTCCAGATCTCTACAAAGGGCATCAAGGAGGGTGACTTCACAATGATCTATGGCTTCCCTGGCAACACTCAGGAGTATATCACATCTGACGCCGTAAAGTACATCGCCGAGATTTCGGACCCCTTGAAGATTGACCTTCGCACACAGCGCCTCGACATCATCGGTGCTGCACAGGCAAAGTCCGTAGAGACACGCATCAAGTATGCCGCAAAGCAGGCAAACATCGCCAACGCATGGAAGAAGTGGCAGGGCGAGGTTAAGGGCATCAACCGCCTCGGCACATACGGCAAGAAACTCGCTTACGAGGAGCGCTTCCGCAAGGAGAACCCCGACAAAGCATACTTGCTTGACTCGCTTTCGGCCGCATATGAGAGAAACATGGAGGGCTACTTCCACTACGAGCTCTTCAACGAGTCGTTGCGTGGCATCGAGCTTACACAGGTGGTAGCAATCGCCAACAACGCCAAGCTCTCTGCCGAGCAGAAGCAGGCAGCCCTCGAGCTCTTCTACAAGGACTTCGACGTAGAGGTTGACCGCGACATCGCCGTGGCTATGCTCACAGCATACGAGAAGCACGCTACGCTCTTTAGCCCCGCATTGGCAGACCTCCTTGCAAAACATGGTGGCGCACGAGCCTACGCAGAGTGGCTCTACGACAACACTACGCTTGGCAACCTCGAGAGCTACAAGGCCGAGAACGTGGCTAACGACCCCATCGCGGAGTTCGCATACGCCATCGAGCCCTTGCGTGCGTATGTATCAAAATACGCATACCGCAACTTCAGCAACATCCCCGACATCGAGCGTTGGTTCCGTCCCTACGTTAAGGCACTTATGGAGTGGGACAAGAAGCGCGCCTTCTTCCCCGATGCAAACCTCACATTGCGCGTAGCATATGGTAAGGTTGCAGGCTATGAGTATGCCGATGGCGAGTACCACCTCCCACAGACAACCCTTGAGGGCATCATCGCCAAGGACAACCCCGAGATTTACGACTACAACGTGCCTCAGGCATTGCGCGACGCCTATGCTACAAAGGACTACGGCCGTTGGGGCGTAACCATGAATGGCAACTACACCGTGCCCGTATGCTTCATCGCTACAAACCACACTACAGGCGGTAACTCAGGTTCTCCCGTACTCAACCGCAAGGGCGAGCTTATCGGCGTTAACTTCGACCGCACATGGCTCTCAACGATGTCCGACATCGAGTTCGACGAGACCCTCTGTCGCAACATCATCTGCGACATCCGCTACGTCTTGTTCGTAGTAGATAAGGTAGGTGGTGCTGAGTGGCTTATCAAGGAGATGGGCCTCTAACACTCCACCCACATACAACTTTTAGGCGACTCCTTCGGGGGTCGCTTTTTTTTTGCGCTAAGGTCAGTGTGGCACTCGTTTTGTAAAGTTGTGAGGCATGTACACTCAATACATTTTTACTTTATGAGAAAATTTTTAGCTTTATCGGCAGCGGTGCTTGGATTGGCATCGTGCCAGACAGACCATGAGACAACGAAAATCGTGGGTAACAACGAGGTGGACTTCTCACTCGCAGTGGGCGTAACAGACCTCGCAACGCGTGCGGGAGATAGCGCTCAGGCGGGACGCAACAGTGCCTACGGCGCTATCGACTATCTGCAGGGTAGCGCGGCAGGCGACAACCGCGTGGACTGGGCAGATGTAGACCTGCGCTACACCTTGGAGGTATACGACGTAGACCCAAGTGGCAACTATGGCGCCAACTACACCCCCATCAAAGACCGCCAGGTTATCATAACCGATGAGTACGTCCCCGTAAACTTCGAGCTTCGCCTCATCCCCAACCGCGACTACCACTTCGTAGTCTTTGCCGACTTTGTGGAGAATGGCGCCTCGGATAACCCATCCGTAGAGGTGCAGAGCAACCTCGGCCTCTACCACACCATAGGTGCTACGCTCAAGGATATCGCGCTCAAGAATCACAACATCAACACCGAGTGCACCGATGCCTACTTCGCATCGTCGAACATCACAATCAGCAACCCCACATCTCACAACATGACCCTCTGGCGTCCCTATGGTAAGGTGCGTGTGGTGGCTACCGACCTTGCGGAGCTCAACCTCAACACCGACCCAGCAAAGGTGGAGGTGGTGTACAGCGCCTTTAACCCCTCGTCGTTCAACGCCCTCACGGGTGCTATAGGCGGTGAGTATGCCACAAAGTCGTTCGAGTATGCCTACGACACTGCCGTTACGAAGGTTGTCAGCGACAGCGCATCGGGCCTCGCAACACACATCTACACCGAGGGTTACGACAGCTACGACCTCTACGGTAGCGTGAGCGCCGATGGCATCAAGCGCCATACGCACATGACACTCTTCACGGACTACATCCTTGCCGACGACCAGCAGCGCGCCATCAACTTCACAATGGCTGTATACGACAAGGCCGATGCCCTTATCAAGCAGACCGACTTCAACACCGACATCCCCGTTCAGCGCAACTACCTCACTACGCTCATCGGTAATGTCTTGACCTCCGGCACCGAGGTGAACATCACCGTCAACGACAACTTCCACAACTCGGACAACACAACCGAGGCCCCCTTCTTCGAGCAGTTGTGGGATGGAACAAGCGTATCGGAGCCCGCGCTCGACGCTGCAACGCAGACCTACACCATCACAAAGGCCTCGGAGCTTGCATGGCTCGCAACAGCCGATGCTAACGACCTCGATGGTAAGACCATCCTCCTTGCCGAGGATATCGACCTCAACAACGAGTTCTGGAAGCCCATCGGCACATCCGACAACATGTTCAAGGGTACGCTCGACGGCAACGGCAAGACCATCTACAACCTCGCTACGGGTGGCGACTATGCAGCCTTTATCGCCTATGCTGATGCCAATGCCGTGGTTAAGAACCTCACTCTCGAGGGCGTAAACATCAACTCTACGAAGTATGCTGCGGGCGTGGTATGCAGTGCCGAGGCGGGCATGACAATCGACAATGTCAAGGTGTCTGGCACAATCAACGCTACAAGCTACGCTGCGGGCATCTGCCACAATGCCGATGATGTAACAATCACCAACTGCCAGAACGACGCTTCGGTTAGTGCTACCCGTGCTGCGGGCATCGCAAGCTGGATCACGGGCGCTAACACCGTCATCGACAACGTAGTAAACAATGGTGACATCACCGCTACATGGGCTGCTGCGGGCATCGCAAACCGCATGGAGGGTGCTATCTCGAACGCTACGAACAACGGCACGATATCATCATCGGAGTCGGAGCCCGCGGCGGGTGTCGTAGCCATCATCTTGGGTGCTTGCGACTTTGAGTACTGCTACAACTATGGCGACGTACGCTCTACGAAGGATAACGCCAACGCCTCGGCTGCGGGCATCCTCGGCCAGACACCTGGTGCAAAGGCTACATTCGCCTACTGCGCAAACTTCGGCGACATCACCGCAGAGAATAGCTACGCCGCAGGTATCGCCTACAGCCTCTATGGCTCAATCACCGCAAACTACTGCTACAACCATGGCGCAGTAAGTGGCGCTGATGGCGCGGGTGGCATCGCCCCCAAGGCGCAGTATGGCTCTGGCGACAAGGCTAACTACTGCTTGAATGGCGGTGTTATCACCTCTTCGAACGGCATCGCATACCAGGCATCGAACAATAACGTCGAGTGCTTCTACTACGCAAATGGCGATCTCTTGAACGTGTCGGACAACAGCGTCACAACATCTGCCGACGCCTTGGCACTCCTCAATGGCGGCGCAGATGCCAACTTCTTCGAGCTCGAGAATGGCACTATCACCGTTAAGTAAACCCACATAACATCCTGCTACAGGCGTGTTCACACTACTTCGTGGACACGCTTTTTTGGTATATCGTAGCGCATATTCGAAATAAAGGGTTATCTTTGTAGTCAAAATTAAGGAGTATGAAGTACTACATTATTGCGGGTGAGCCCTCGGGCGACCTCCACGGCAGCAAACTCATGCGTGGCATATGCCACAACGACCCCGAGGCATCGTTCCGCTTCTCGGGTGGCGACCGCATGGCCGAGGTGGGAGGAGCCAAGAATATGCTCTACCACTACAAGCAGATGTCCTTCTTTGGCTTTGTGCAGGTGGCAAAGAACCTGCGCACCATATTCCGCCAGATAGACGACGTCAAGGCCGACATCGAGCGTTTCAATCCCGACGTAATCATCTTGATAGACTACCCCGCCTTCAACCTGCGCATCGCAAAGTGGGCAAAGGCCAAGGGCATAAGGGTCTACTACTACATAGCACCCAAGGTGTGGGCATGGAAGGAGCGCCGTGTGAAGCAGTTGCGCAAGTATGTCGACCGCCTCTACACCATCTTTCCCTTCGAGACCGACTACTTCCGCGGCCACGGCATTGAGCCCACATTCTGTGGCAACCCCTTAGTTGACGACATCGCCGAGCGCCGTAGCACGCTCCCCACACGCGAGGAGTATCTCGCCGAGTGCGGACTCGACAACCGCCCCATTGTGGCACTCCTGGCGGGTAGCCGCATCTCGGAAATTAAGGCCAACCTTCCCGATATGGTTGCCCTCTCGCGTAAGTTCCCCGACCACCAGTTTGTGGTTACGGCAGTTCCATGGATAGACAAGAGCCTCTACGACAGTATCATAGCCGATTCCGACGTGCGTTACGTCTGCGACCGTACACAGCAGACCCTCGCCATGAGCGAGGCGGCGATAGTGACATCGGGCACGGCAACACTCGAGACCGCACTTATGGGCATCCCCGAGGTGGTGTTGTACCATGTGCCCTGGCTCTATGAAAAACTAAAACCCTACTTCCTGCGCATACCCTACATCTCGCTCGTGAACATCAACCTCAACCGCGAGGCCGTCAAGGAGCTTGTACGCGCGAAACTACCCATCGAGATCTCGGCAAAGGAGCTTGCGGCGATACTCTCTGGAGGCAGCGACCGCGAGCGTATGCTTAGCGACTTCGATGAGTTGCGCACGATGATTGGCGAGGCAGGAGCATCGGAACGATTTGCAAAAGATATTGTTAACTCACTCAGATAATGAAACTTATAAACATCATAAACAACTACTCGGAGCAAGGCACAACGCCCCGCTACTACCTCAAGGCCGACACCGCGCTACTGCGCAACAACGACGCTTTCTACATCCCCGATGGCGTAGGCCGCGTCATCGCCGAGCCACATATCGTGCTTAAGGTGTCGCGCTTGGCAAAGTATATCGGTGAGCGCTTCGCAGCGCGTTGCATCGAGGGCGTGATGGGTGGCGTGGCATTTACCGCCATCGACAAGCTCGACGAGGCACGCCATGAGGGTATGCCCTGGGATGAGGCCGTGGGCTTCGACCACTCCTCGGCACTATCGCTCGAGACGCTCCCTGCTGAGGCTATTGCCGAGGGTGCGATATTCTATATCAATGGCGAGGAGCGTGCACGCATCGCGCTTGGAGATATGCGCTTTACGCCCGACCGCGTTGTTAGCCACCTCTCGGAGTGCATGACACTGCGCATTGGCGACCTTATCTACCTCGGTGCTCCCGCGGAGTTCGAGGCGAAGGCTGGCGACAACTACCGCCTCACGATTGGCGACCACACGTTGCTAAACTTCGACATCAAGTAGGCAGATACCTATATATAATAATAGGGGATGACTTTCGAGTCATCCCCTATTATCTATTCAGCGCCTTACTACTCCTCTAAGAGGTCAGGGCGCAAGGCCTTAGTACGCAAGTATGCCTGCTCATCCTGCCACTTCTCAATCTCGGCAAAGTGACCCGAGAGCAATACATCGGGTACCTTCCAGCCATTGAACTCCGCGGGGCGGGTGTAGACAGGTGGGGCAAGCAGATTATCCTGGAAGCAGTCCGTGAGTGCCGAGGCCTCGTCGCCAATAGCACCTGGGATGATGCGCACAACAGAGTCGGCAATGACGCACGCAGCGAGCTCGCCACCCGTAAGCACATAGTCGCCAATAGATATCTCGCGAGTGATGAGGTGCTCGCGGATGCGGTAGTCGATGCCCTTGTAGTGGCCACAAAGGATGATGATATTCTTCATCAGCGAGAGGCGGTTTGCCTCGTGCTGGTTGTAGGTGATGCCATCGGGCGAGGTGAAGATAATCTCATCGTAGTCGCGCTCCGACTTGAGCTTCTCAATACAGCGGAACACGGGCTCAATCTTCATCACCATGCCCGCCTCGCCACCGAAGGGGTAATCGTCAACCGTACGACGCTTGTCGTCGGTATAGTCGCGCAAGTTGTGCACATATATCTCGGCATGTCCCGACTCCTGCGCACGCTTCAATATAGACTCGTTCAAGGGCGAGTCCAAGAGCTCGGGCACGACAGTAATAATATCTATACGCATATCGTAGGGCTATCCTTTGTAGTTAATCTCGTTGTTGAGCACCTCGACAATAAAGGGGTTGTACAACACCTCGTGGCCGATGGTCGAAGAGTCCTCGTGGCCTGGGTAGATGGTGATATCATCACCCAGGGGCACAACCTCCTCAAGGATAGACTTCATAATCCACGAATACTCGCCACCAGGCAAGTCGGTACGTCCAATGCTCTCCTTAAAGAGCGTGTCACCCGTAAAGAGGGTCTTGTCCGCCTCGTTGAACAACACAACATGGCCTGGGGTGTGGCCAGGGGTCTTAATCACGCGCAACACGGTCTCGCCGAAGCGAATCTCGCCAACGGTGTCGAGGTCGATATCTATCGCGGGCACCTCGTTGCACTTGAAGCCATACATCGTACCACCCGCCGTGCTGTCGATGATAAACTGATCCTTCGACGAGCATGCGAACTGTGTGCCGTAGGTATCCTTGAGCCACTGCACGCCACCCACATGGTCGAAGTGGCCATGTGTATTTACCGCCATAACGGGCTTGAGGCCGTGAGCCTCGATGAACTCGGCAAGGATGCGGTTCTCGCCCGCAACCATATTGCCAGCATCTACAACGACGCACTCCTTAGTGTCGTCCCAAGCGACGTATGTGTTCTCTCTAAATGGGTTGAAAACCAATCGTTTAATCTCCATAATACTCTCTAAAGTTTACTCTATTTCTGCTTTAAGCGTAATGTGTTGCACTCCATTTGTTGCCGTTGAGTAGACCTGCAACACTCGGTAGAAGCTACCCACAGGGGCCTTCGAGGGGTCCATGGTGATGGTTAGCACGCCACGCTCCTCGGGCATAACCTTCTTTCTATCGTGCTGAATAGTGGTGCACGAACACGTTGTGCGTACCTCAGTAACAACCAGAGGCACATCACCCGCATTCGTAAAGCTAAGGCGCACAATCTGCTTATCATCCTCACGCGTCAACACGCCGAGGTCCACGACCTTAGTCGAAAACTCTATCACAGCTCCCTTAGGCTCCTGCGCCCACGCCGTGAGGGTGGAGGCAAGTAGCATGAAGCACACTAAAAACGCTCTCATAATATCTCTCAAAATAAATTACACACCGCGCCTACTGCAACCTAAAGACATAGGTGATGGTACCACCCTGTAGTGTACGCTCACTAGGCTTAAACTTAGCCTTGCGTGCCGCCTCCTCGGCCAACCTATGCAACTGCGCATCGGTTGTCGTAGTACCCTCGAGCACAACCTTGGCACTTGTGACATTACCCGCAGAGTCTATCTCCACGCGCACCACAACCGTACCACTCGTCTTGTAGTTTGTCGTAGGCTTGGGCAAGCCCTCACGCAAGCCACGGCCCTGAAGGCCAGCATCGAGCTGGTCGGTACCCTGAAGGTTGTAGCCCGTGCCCTCGCCCCTGTTCTGCTCTCTCTCGCCATCGGGAGCGAGGCGGTTACCCTCGGGCACCTGCTCTGCGCTATTTCCCACAACGGGCTTAAAGAGTGCATTGGGGTTTATGGTCTCGGTCTTCTCGGCCTCGCCAGCAGTCTGGTTGCTACTCTCGGTTTTTGCATTCTCGACATGTGCGGGTGCCTTATCGCGACGTTGGTCGGTGGGGGCACTCTGCTGTCGTGGCTGTTCGGGCTCATCAACGGACTCCTCGACAAGCTCCTCGAAGATGATATCGAGCGAGGGCTCGCGCTCCGGAACATCGAGAGTGAAGCGTATATGTGCAATGCCGAGCAAGACCACTACCATGAAGATGATTGTGGTGATGGTGGCTATGCGACGCGAAGTGCGATCTATGGGGTCATAATACTCCATAACTCCTTTTGTTTTACGCTCGCCTATCTCTTGTCTTTAGTGGCGAGCACCATTTTATACTTCTTCTCGCGTGTGAGGTCGATAATCTCGACAAGCGCATCTACGGTAACCTTCTCGTCACAGCGCAACGATATGTATGGCTTCTCCTCCTCGGGACGCTCCTCGAAGGGTGCATACTCTATCTGCAACGCTGCGGCCACCTCAGTTACTGCGCTATAGGGGTGCTTGTCGTCGCCATTGATGATATACTGGTAGCCCTCGGGCTGTGTCTTATCTGGCACAATAGCGAGTGTGATAACCGAGGGGTCACCCTCCTGGCTCGACGATGAGGGGAGCGTAAGGCGCACCGCATTGTTGGGGTTGATAAGCGTAGTTGCGAGGATGAAGAATACCAGCAACAGGAAGACAAGGTCGGTCATTGACGATGACGAGAACGACGAATTTGTCTTTGAACTTCTCTTAATTGCCATGGTTCAAACTATTTTTGTACGGGCTGGTTCAAGATATCCATAAAGGCGATTGTTGTAGCCTCCATTCTGAAGACGAGCTTCTCGATGCGAGCAACGAGGTAGTTGTAGGCGAAGTATGCGGGGATACCCACGATAAGACCGCCTACGGTAGTTACCATCGCCACGAACATACCCTCAGAGAGCTGTGACAACTCGATAGCGCCCGACTGGTTAGCCGACATGTTCATAAACACCTGCACCATACCCACTACAGTACCCAAGAAACCGATCATGGGAGCACCACCAGCGATTGATGACAACCATGGGAGGCTTGTCTCGAGCTTCGCAACCTCAACGTTTGCTACGTTCTCGATAGCTGTCTGGATGTCACCCATGGGGCGACCGATACGCTCGATACCCTTCTCAACCATGCGTGCGATGGGCGAGTTAGTGCGACGGCAGAGGTCGATAGCTGCGTCGATCTTACCC
Source organism: Alistipes sp. (assembly GCA_045634725.1). Taxonomy (GTDB): domain Bacteria; phylum Bacteroidota; class Bacteroidia; order Bacteroidales; family Rikenellaceae; genus Alistipes. The sequence continues at coordinate 22,539 of JAZRAT010000050.1, forward strand.
TCCGAGATATAGTCGCGGATGCGGTTCATGAAGTTTGCGTCGATGGTTGTAGCCTTGCGGATAGCGATAAAGCGATCGACGAAGATGAATACGAGGACGAAAAGAAGCGCGATAAGAAGGCACATAAGCACCACCGAGAAGATGCCACCACCAAAGCACAACTCCCAAATGCTCATTGAGGATGTTGTAGCCTCGGCTGCACTTTTTTCGGCAATCTCATTGGCAAGTGTGAGCGAGTCGATCTGCTCTACGTTTTCTACACCGGGTGTAGTTGCAAGAATGTTAATCATAGTTGTTTTAGTGTTTTTAATTATTAATTTTTATTAGTTATCTCTTTATTTTCAATAGATTAGACTTCTCCTCTCCCACTATAGGAGGATTCTTTCTCATGTGCGCCTTGGCCTGGCGCATCTCACGGCGTGCCTCACGCTGTGAGTCACGCTTAACGCGACGCTCGGCACGCGCTACGCTATCGCGCGAGAAACGCGTCTTGAGGCTCTGACCCAACTCCGCAAACGTATTGAAGCTCTCGCTATAGTAGACACCTACGCCCGACTCCTGCATACCCTGGTTCTCGCCATAGCGGTCGATGGTCTGCGTGAAGCCCTTGAGGCGGAAGGCGCCATCGGGGTCTATGAGCCATGTGATGAAGGCCTCGCCCACGAAGTTTGATGCCTTGCCTGTAGTTTGTAGCGCCTCGTCCGAGAGGTAACCACCCTCAACCTCGATGATAAGGCGGTTGTTGAGCCAGCTCTTCGAGAAGCCGAAGTCCACCTCGTCACCTGTCTGCTCGGTGCGGGGGCGGTAGCGCAGGATGATGTTGTAGTTATCACCCGAGAGCCAGTTGCTCAACTGATTTGAGAGCAACTCGAAGCCCGTAGTCGCAGAGAGCGAAGCACCCATGGCACCCGTATCGTCCGACGAGAAGGTGTTGGCTGCCAGCAACCAGAACATCTGCGTAGCGATGGACTGCTGGTCGTTGAGCGCCTTGTCGATGACGGTCTGAATCTCCGGGGCTACGTTTGGCACCTCGACATCGAAGGTCACCTTCGGTGCCATCATATCCTCCGTAAGTTTTATGTAGCACTCCACGGGCACGGCACGCGACGTATCGATACCCTGCAGTGAGTTGCCGATAAGCGGTTTCAGTGAGGCCTTAGTCTCGTAGACTGCATCGATGTTCAACTGCGCACCCATAGGGTCGCCATTCCACGATACGGTAGAGCCAGGCACAACCTTAAAGAGCTTATGCCAGATGTTCTGCAGTGTGAAGAGGTAGTCACCCTCGCTGATGGTATACTCGCCACGCATCTCGAAGATGTTTGCCTCGGGCACGATGTGCATATTGAGCTGACCCGTACCACGGCCCTTGATGATATCACCCACGGTGGGGTCGATAACGAGCTGCATCTCGATATTGGGCTGAACGTTGAGCGTCATATTCATATCCATGACGCTACCGATGTTGCTAACACTGCGACGCTTGCGCTCGTACGCCAGCATACGGCGTGTGAGGAAGGTCGTTGTATCGGGGCGAGCAATCTCCTGAGTGCGGAACTTAACGAAGTCGGCATACGACACATCCTCCTTACCCGAAAGTGGCATATAGAAGTGTGAGTTGTCGTTGCTTGTCGCCTCGATATCCATCTTCAAGCCACGCTTGTCGCCCTTGAACTCCGCAGAGCCAGTAGCGTAGACATGACCATAGAAGTAGTCGTTATCCTTCGACTTGGTGTCGAGCACCAAGACCTTGTCGGCATCAATCGAGATGTCGTAAGTGACATTCGACAAGTGGTTCAGGTCAAGGTCCATCTTGTAGAGGCCCCTGTTACCCTGCGAGTCGAAGAGCTCCACACCATCGGCATAGATGTGGTTATCCTCCACGCGCAACTCACCATAGGGTGCCGTATAGCGCACATTCGTATAGTCCACCTTCACCGCGAGGTCCTCCACCGTACCACGGCCATTGAGGTGTGCCTGACGACCCTCGCCCTGCACCGTAGCATAGACATTCACATCACCCTCGATATCCGAGACGATGCCCACAAGGAATGGCTGTATAAGTTCCGCCTTGAGGCGACGGATGCGTGCGTTAGCATAATAACGCGTGCCAACGGGCTGGTAGTATCCTCGAATAAGCGTATCGCGCGTGCCACGGTCACACACAAAGACACGAGCACGGTTCTGCTTGAAGTCCCAATCGGTGATGATATCCTGTGGCGGTGCCGCGATGCCGTTTACACCCCAATCATCGAGACTTATGCGCGCCTCAATCTCAGGGTTGTTAAGCGCCGACTTGATGGTTGCATAACCCGTCGAAGCACCACTAATGTTATATCCGTAGCGGCCTATGATCTGCGACAAGGGCGATATATCGAAGCGGTTGAGCGTGATGCGCACAGAGTCCTCCCTCTGTCGTGAGGCGACACCATCGATGCTCAGCTGCTGGTCGCCACGCATAATGCGCAGGTCGTTAACCGCAATGCGCGACGAGTCGATGTCGATGCCACGAGCATAGAGCTTCCACTGCGCATCATCTGCCGTGAAGTGCGAAGGTGTGACGTTGACGTGTATCGAGCGACGCTTAGTCTCGGCATTCTGGCTGAACTTAGCCGCAAGACCAAGCATTGCCGAGCGCTTACCGCTATCCTTGAATCCCGCCGAGAGCGTGATGCGGTTCTCGCGGGCACCACCATTAAGGTTGAAGTTGGGCATCAGCAGCGTAGTACCGCGATAGATACCCTCCGACCTCATACGCACAGACATAGAGTCACGGCTACTGTTGTTGATGTCGAGCTCCACGTTTGCCATGATGACGCCCGAATACTCCACGGCCTCGGACTTACCCTTAAGGATGATATTGTTACTGCGCGGGTTGAACGTGAGCGAGAGGTTGGTCTCGGGCGCGATGACAAGGCCTCCAGCAATGGCATCCAAGAGACTATTTATCTCGTCGTTTGCCGTAAGCGTGAAGACCGTATAGTCGCTGGCATTATTCACGGCCGACTCCTCGTGTCTAATCTCTGGTGCATCCTTGTAGAGCAATGGCACATAGGTATTGAGCGAGTTGAAGAGGTAGTTGTATATATCTTTGTAGCCCGAGCGACTGCGGAAGTCGAAGTCGAAGAAATCCGACTTGCACTGCACATACTTCTGCTGGGGTGTGCTGTCGAGGTCCACACGCATACGGTTAGAGTAGATGTCGCCACCTGGGTAGTGGTACTCGGCATCGGCGATGCTGACATAGCCGTTTAGCTCCTCAATGTTTGCTCCGCTGACATCGACACCGATATTTGCCGAGAGGCTCGACACCTCGTCACGCTTGTTTATGCCCATAGCGTGGAGGTCGGCATTATAGAGCATCATCGAGATGCGGTAGTAGGGACTCTCGGGGTCTATGTCCACGTCGGCAAACATATCGAAGTCGAGGTTAGGGTCGTCGGAGTTAACCTCGCCATAGAATTTGTTGCCCTCGATAGAACCCACGCCCTGAATATTGCGGTAGGTATATGCAGAGAAGTCGAACGAGTCGACCTGCACATTAACATCGCCAACGATGCCACCGCCCTCCTTGTTGCTTATCGCACCCGCAGCATTCACCGTAGCAGTGAGGAGTCCCACCTTCGATTTATCCACGAGGTTTCCGAGGTCGAAATCCATAACCTCGACAACGCCATTCACGGGATAAGAGCCATCTCGGCGTCTGCTGAGGTTGACATCAGCACGCAGGTTGCCCACCGCGGAGTTGACATTACCCGCCACACGGAAGGCATCCAATCGGCCACCAAACGTAGCACGCATATCTACCCACTCCACTCTATCGACTATCTCCATCACCTTCTCGGGCAATGGGTTCTTCACCACCGAGTCTATGACCATAGCCGCATCCTCAGATGTGAGGTGCAGGCTCTCAATGCCCACGATATATTTTGCATTTCGCCAGTCGGGCATGCCTGTGATATGTGCCGTTGCATCGAGGCGACTGCTATCGCCGAAGTCCACATCGCGCGCCGTAACCTCAAAATCATCTACCGTACCCACATAGGTGACATCCATATCCACAAGCTCGATACCCCAGTTGCGAAGTGCTGGCGCGAAGTAGCCTATATCGGCAGTCGACACCGAGGAGTTCTCTGCCACCATATCCATCTGCACCTCGGGGATGTAGTTCTTGTACTGGTCCCAGCTCTCGCCATTGATGTGCATGCGGGGCATATAGAGCGTAGAGTATGGTGTCTCAACGCGGAGGTCGTCGACATGGATAACACCCCTGTCAACATACATTACACCACTAAGTTGGTCTACCCTGAAGCCACTGCGCTCATCGGCCGAGAAGCTCCTGATATCGCCACGCACTGCACCCTTCACCACGCTAAAATCCTCGATATGAGCATCGGCATTGAGGATGCGGATATCGGCATAGTCCATACCATACTCGGGGTTACGGGGCTTGAGACGCGTGTAGTGGAAGTCGAGACCATCGACCTCCATGTCGTCGATATACATGCGGAAAGTGCTCTCCTTTTCGGGGTTTTGTATTTTCGCAATGATGGGACGAATGTTTAGCTCGCCATCTGCCATCTCGCGGATGTAGAACTTACCACCCGCAGCATCGACATTGTGCAGAGAGAGTCCATCGCGCTTGATGTTGAACGAGGTGATTGCCGCCGAGGCCCTATCGACATAGAGCAGCGTATCCTGCTCCAAGTCCTCGACATAGAAGCCCTCGACACGCACGCGCGTAAAAAGGTCCATATCTATGCGCCTGATGGCCACGCGCGTACCCAGCGCCTCCGATGCAAAGTCGGTTGCGTGCTTCACGACATAGTTCTGTACGGGCTCAAGATTGAGAAGCAGAGTTAAAAAAATAGGCAAAAATATCAGCAACAATACGATTGCCGATAGCACCTTTGCCAATATTTTTATAACTTTGCGCATTGAAACGTAGATTTATTTTAATCGCTACGGAGCAATTAACTTACAAAAGTAATAATTTTTCTATTAATATAGAAAAAAACATAGAAAATATTTCCGAAAAATGGACATTACTATCCTCGGCATAGAGTCGTCATGCGACGATACATCGGCAGCCGTAATCCGCAACCGCACACTTCTGTCGAACGTAATTGCCTCACAGGCAGTGCACCAGAA
>JAZRAT010000051.1:0-23762 GCA_045634725.1 Alistipes sp.
TTGGGTGAGGGTGCGCTCATCTTCGGCATGGTCTACAACTTCCTGCCCTTCATGATTTACCCCATCTACAACGTGTTGCAGAAGATGGACCACTCGTTGATTGAGGCTGCCGAGGACCTCGGTGCCACACCGCGTCAGGTCTTCACGAAGGTCATCTTCCCGCTCTCTACGCCAGGTATCGTCAGTGGTGTTATGATGGTCTTCATGCCCACAATCTCTACCTTCGCAATCGCGGAGTTGCTCACCATGAACAACATCAAGCTCTTTGGTACCACCATCCAGGAGAACATCAACAATGGTATGTGGCACTATGGCGCGGCGTTGTCGTTCATCATGCTTGTTATTATTGGTTTAACCACGCTCTTCTCGGACTCTTCGGACGAGAATGGCTCAAACGAGGGACTAATTTAGCATGAAGAAGTTTCTATCTAACTCATATATCGTGTTGCTCTTGGTGATGCTCTACGCACCTATCATCATCATCGCAATCTTCTCGTTCACAGACTCTAAGGTCTTGGGCAACTGGACAGGTTTCTCGGCCGAGTTGTACACTTCGCTCTTCTCGGGCGGTGTGAGTGGTCGCCTTATCGACGCTATTAAGAACACCTTCCTTATCGCCCTTGTTGCGGCTACCGTATCTACACTGCTGGGTACTGTCGCTGCTATCGGCATAAACGACCTTCGCTACCGCAAGCGCCGTGCCATCAACTTTGTGAACAACATTCCCATCTTAAACCCCGATATCATCACGGGTATCTCGCTCTTCTTGCTCTTCGTGTCGATGGGCATCACGCAGGGCTACGCCACGGTGATATTGGCACATATCGCCTTCTGCACACCCTATGTCGTGCTTAGCGTCATGCCGCGCCTCACGCAGATGAATCCCAACATCTACGAGGCAGCCCTCGACCTCGGTGCTACGCCCATGCAGGCCATGCGCCGTGTCATCATCCCCGAGATACGCCCAGGCATGATTTCGGGCTTCATCCTCGCCTCCACGCTCTCGATTGACGACTTCGCCGCGACCATCTTCACCAACGGCACCGACGGCTTGGAGACGCTCTCGACGTTCATCTATGCCGATGCCCGCAAGGGAGGTCTCACGCCCGAGTTGCGCGCTCTTTCGACCATCATCTTGGTCGTAGTGTTGTTGCTCTTGGTCGTTGTCAACTACCGCGCACACCGTCAGGCAAAGCGCGCTGCGGAGCAGGCTAAACAGATTAAAAACTATTCGCGCCGATGAAGATTTTATTTAACTATGTAGTGCATCTATGTGCCGTTGTGCTGAGCATCGGCATCGGCATCCTCGCTACGTCGTGTGGCGAGCCCAGCCGTAAGGAGGTCCTCAAGGTCTACAACTGGGGTGACTACATCGACGAGGAGCTCTTGGATGAGTTCGAGGTGTGGTACGAGGAGCAGACGGGCTGCGAGGTGGAAATTGTCTACCAAACCTTCGACATCAACGAGGTCATGCTCGCCAAGATTGAGAAGGGCGAGGCAGACTTTGATGTGGTGTGCCCCTCGGAGTATATCATCGAGCGTATGATGCGCCACAACCTCTTGCAACCCATTGTCAATGAGGCGTTTATTGCGGACTTGGAGCGCACGGGTACGGAGAACTACCTCGGTTGCGTGTCGCCCTACATCCGCAATCAGTTCGACCATATCATCACGCCCGAACCCGAACTCAATGCCAACGACTATTCGGTAGGCTATATGTGGGGTACTACGGGCATACTCTTCAACACCGAGAATGTCACAACGGAGGAGGCTTCGTCGTGGGACTTGATGTTTGACGAGCGCCTCGAGGGCAAGATTCTGGTTAAGGATGCCTTCCGCGATGTCTACTCTCCGATGCTGGTCTACGCCCTCACGGTAGAGTTGCGCGAGGCGGGAGTGCTGGGTGCGGAGGAGACATTGCCTTTGAACGATGCTGCGGCCATGGAGCGTGGCCTCTACGACTACGCTAAGGGCGAGGCTACTGTTCCCACCATCGAGGGCCTTATGTACGACGCATCGGATGAGTCTATCGCTCACGTCGAGGAGTATCTCAAGCGCATGAAGCGCCTCGTTGCGGGCTGGGAGGCCGACTTTGGTAAGGAGATGATGACGCAGAACAAGGCGTGGATAAACCTTATGTGGAGTGGCGATGCTATGTGGGCTATCGAGGAGGCTGCCGAGGTTGGCGTGAGCCTCGACTATGTCGTACCCGAGGAGGGTAGCGTTGTGTGGTTCGACGGCTGGGTCATACCCAAGTATGCCAAGAACCCTCGTGCTGCGCGCTACTTCATCAACTATATGTGTGCGCCCGAGAATGCCGTGCGTAATATGGATGCTACGGGCTATGTCAGCGTCGTAGCCACCGAGGAGGTGCTGCGCGCTATGGACCCACTGCTTTGTGCTATGGACGAGACCGAGGATGAGGCCGAGATTTTGGCACTTCAGGCCGAGCGTGATGCACTCTTGGAGAGTGATGGCGTCGACCTGAGCTACTTCTTCAAGGATGCCGAGGGCAACCCCCTCACCTTCGACATGGGCAACGGCTATATGGTGCATGCCGACTGCGTATACGTTGACCCCATCCTCTATCCCGACTTGTCGGTTATCGACCGCTGTGCCATGATGCACGATAGTGGCGAGCAGACCGAGAAGATGCTCGAGATGTGGTCGCGCGTGAAGGGTGACAACCTCTCGCCCTGGATGCTTGGCTTTATCATCCTGTCGTTCACGGTCATCGTGGTGTGGATCGTATGGCGCAAGGTTGATGCCTACCGCAAACAGCAGAAGATGCTCAAGCGCCACCACCACGCGCGCAAACAGCAGAAATAGACATTTTACTAATCCTAAACATAACTTTTAAGACAATGACAAGAAAGCTTTTACTCTTCCTTGCCTCTACGATGATTGCCTTTCAGGCTATGGCAGTGGAACCTACTTCAGACGATGCAACCCTTGCTCCCGCAGAGCTCACCTCGGCAGATAGCCTCGAGGAGGATGACGAGTGGTCATTCTGGTGGGAGGCGGGCTTCGACCTCGCATCAAACTATATGTGGCGTGGTTTCGACCAGTCATACCGCGGCGGTAATCGCAACATGGTAGACCCCTCGTTCCAGCCCGCCCTTACGCTCGGCTACGGCAAGTTCTATGTTCGCCTGTGGGGCAACGCCTCGCTCTTTAGCGACTATAAGGAGTTCGATATGTTCCTCGGCTTCCAGCACGAGGGCCTCGAGATTACCATCTACGACGTCTTCTGTGGCGTGGGTCAGGACTTCAACGCACCCTTCTTCGATAAGTCGTCACACAACCTCACTGCGACCATCGACTACACATTCTTCGACCGCTTGCGTCTGCACTGGGCTACAACATTCCTCCACCCCAACGACTTCATCCTCAAGGCAGACGGCACCGAGCGCCGTGCCTTCTCGTCATACTTCGAGATAGCATATACCCAGCCCTGTGGCGACCTCTTCGACATGGAGATTATCGCGGGTGCCTCACCCTGGACAGGCCCCTTCTGGTGCCCCACACGCGTAGGCAACGAGTACGATTGGGATAACCCCGCTAAGGGTTTCAACGTTACCAACCTCTCACTCACCCTCAGCCGTGAGTTCACTAAGGGCAACGTATCCTTCCCCGTGAGCCTTGGTTACACCTACAACCCTCTCTCGAACTATCATTACGCCCTCCTAACAGCCGGCTTCTACTTTTAATTTGTTGTGATAAGAGGTCGATTGCGGCCCCTAACAAAAAATGGCAGCAATGGAATGTACGCTTTAGTACTATCCATCGCTGCCATTTTTGCCGAGTGTTGCACTCGGCACTCTTCTGACAACAAATTTGGGTAGTGGTGCTAATCCAATCTCATGCGTCGTATTATGTCATCCTGAGCGTAGCGAAGGATCTCCTCAAAGCCGACAAGAGACAACCCGCGTTCATAGCGTATAGCCTGCGAGGAGAGGCTTCGCGTTGCTCAGCATGACAATGTCACTCACTGCTAATTACTCATTACTAATTGCTCAATACTCATTAAAAAAATAGCTACCCAACCCGTCGGTTGAGTAGCTATTGCTATTTAGTGCGGTGCGAGACTACAACTCCACGACATCCATGCCTGCAGCGTAGTAGCTGTGAATCTTAACCTTGCCCTCGGTGTCGAGGATTACCATCACCACGATGTCGCCGCCCCACTGCTCGTCGTACGACTGCAACGCCTCGTACTTGGGATCCCACGAGCTACCGCCGTCAACATACTTAACGCCGATATCCTCCTTGGCAATCTTATACGAGCCGATAATCTTCTTGGTCTCGTTGTACTCAATGAGTGACTCCTTAACCTGTGCCTCCACCTCGTTAATCTTGCCGTTGAAGCGGATGAACCACACCTTGTCTACGTTTGCGCTGAAGGTTGTAGCTGTGAGCACGGCGCTGATGCGGTCCTCGACAACATCCTGAACCTCAACCAAGAGTGTAGCGTCGCCCGTACCCTTATAGCTGAGCGAGCCCTCCTCGATAACCTCCTCGATGGTCTTTACATACTCCGTGTCGAGGCCTGCGAGTGTTGCCACGCATACCATCTCGCCCGCGCGACCATTGCCGTCAACGGCCGATGCGTAGAGGTAGTAGTTGGTAGCGGGGTGGTAGATGCTAACTACGCACGTAGCCACGCCATTGGCCACTGCATACTCCTCGCGGTAGTTCTGGTAGTCGTCCGCATCCATGATATACTCGAGGTTGTCAGCATATGCCGAGTGGTCAGATGCGGGCGCTGCATAGAGGCGCACCTTTGTGGCGTTGGCATCTGTTGTGAGCTTCACGGTGAGTGTCTCGTGCGATGTCTGTGGCTCGATCTCTGCTGCGGTAATCTTCGCCACGCCTGTGAGCGATGGGCGGAGTGTGCGGAATGTGGTGTATGCCACCTCGCCAACCTTACCATCCTTGATGGCTACGGCATAGGCTACATACTCCGTATCGATAGCGAAGAGGTCGCTGAGCTGGTATGTGATAGGCTCAGAGTAGATTGCGGGTACGCCCTTCACTGCGCCAGCGATGTATGCCTTAATCTCTGCCTCTGTCTTACCCTCGAAGTCGAAGGGGTTTTCGGTGTCGGCCTTGGCGAGTGCGGGGTCGATGTATCCCGAGAGCACCTTTGCGCCTGGCTCGGTTGTCACGGTAGCGTTAGCCGATGTTAGGCCTACCTCCGATACCTCTACGCTGATGGCGGTTGTGCCGTTGAGCTCCACCTCGGGAACGACAACCTCCTTGGTTGTCACGGTGTAGTTACCATTGCCGTCCTCGCCATATACTGCGATTGTGTACTTGGTCTTTGGCAGGAGGATGATACCTGCGTTCTCGTTGCTATCGGTGCGTGAGTTACGCACGAGGTCCTGCTCCGAGAATGTGCGGCTCTCGGTTGCAGAGTTGAAGATAGCGAATGGGTAGCTTGGGTCGGGGTTGAGCGATGCCTGTGCCTGCTCGATGAAGATGTTACGCTCGTATGCCGAGGTGTGCACGATGCCCGCAACATAGCGCACGCAGTGTGCCTTCTTCGTGATTACAGCATCGAGAGTGTAGGCCGTAAGGTTTTCGATGGCGATGTCCGCCACGGGCGAGATAACGCAGAATGTGGCCACCTTCTCCTCGCCCTCGTTGAGTGCGTTCTCGGCGCGGAAGATAAACTCATACTCCTTGTCGTACTCCACCTTGAACGATACGCTCTTTGCCTCGTTGCCCTCGACGGTTGACTGCTCGCCACCCTTGATGCCATAGCTCCAGTGGTCGGTATCCTCCGAGGGTGTAACATCGAAGCTCACGGTCATCGCCGCCTCGTCGAAGTGCGCCTTCGATACGGTGATTGTGGGCACTGCGATCTCGAAGTAGCACTCCGCTGTAACGATGTCGCTTACGATGCCACCACACTCTGCATAGGCACGTAGCACCATTGTCTTACCCAAGGCGTAGGGGAACGAGATAGCCTTCTCGGCATTACCCTCCTCAGCGTTCCAATCCAAGGTCGAGTTGTCCTCATCCGCAGCGTATGCCTGCCAGTACCACGCCTCGGTAGCCTTTGATGGGTAGATAGTAGCCTTCGCCATAGCCGTCTCCTCGTTGAGGCTAATCTCGCCGATGGTGAGTGTCACCTCGCCCTCGGGCATAGCGCAGAACTTCTTCTCGGCGATGTCGCTCTTGCCAGCCTTGTTCTCGGCATAGGCAGTGATGGTGTACTCCACGCCATACTCTGCCGTAAACTTTATCTCCTTGGCTGCTGCGCCCTGCTCCTTGGTCATCATGGCATCATCGGTGTCGAGGCCACCCTTAACCATCCAGTACCACGCCTCAGCGTCGGTCGAGGGAGCAATCATCACGCTAACCTCCATCGTCTCGGCGTCGAACTCGGGCTCCATGATGCCGATTGAGGGCTTCTGGGCGGGAGTCTCCACGGGCTCCTTGTCGCAACTCCATCCTGCGAGTGCGACCACAGCTGCCACGAGGGCAACTGCTAAATGTTTAATTTTCATAGTGTTTTATTGTTATGTTAGTCTAGTTCAGGTATCTCGGCTATGCGCTGAAAGTCGAAGACCTCGTTGGCCTCCTTTGCGCGCAAACGCAATATGTTGCTTTGGTCGAGTATCTCCACGTAGTATTCGTTGCTCCAGTCGCCCTTGCCATAGTCGTATGTTCCGGTGAGGGTGTAGCGACCATCCTCCTCCTCGGTGATGGTGAACGTGCCTGTGCTCTTTACGGCATACATCGAGCCGATGTTGTCCCACATGATGTATGTGCGCGCATCGCCGTTGAACTCTATATATACATAGGTATCCTCCGCGATGGGGCTTCCCTGCCACAAGGTCATCTGCCAGCGACCATATATCTCGTCGTATGTCACGGGCATGTGCTCCTCGGTGGGTATTGGTGCGGGCTTCTCGCATCCCGCCATTAGCGTCGTCGCCACTGCCATGAGTATTGCAACGAGTCTGTTAAAGAGTCTCATATCTTATTGCTTTATTGTTATCTTTATCATTCGTTCGGTGGGGCGTGCCGTGCCACAACCCTCGACAATTATCGCACTCTCAATGTTGCGATTAGGCTTGACTGCGGGGGCGTAGGTTATCACTATGTCGCCCTCAGCGTTGGGTTGCAGCACCTCGGGCTCTGTGCGTAGTGCTATGCCCTCGGTTGTCGACTTCGCGCTTATGCGTAGGGGTGTGTCGCCCACGTTTGCCACCGCTATGCGCTCGGTGCGGGTGTCGCTACTGAAGGTCACACTCTTGCGACTCAGGCGTAGCGCACCCATGCTGTAGGGTAGGTGCGACCACTCGTCACTCGCTACGACACATCCCTCCACCACGAGGCGCAGTGTGGGGTGCTTGGTGTCGAGCGTGGTGTAGAGGAGTATCGGAATCGAAAAACCTCCGTTGCGACCCGCGGGGTTGAACTCCGCACGCAGTGTGATGCTCTCACCCGCCTCTATGTGCGTGATGGGCGTTACCACCTTCAGGCAACTGCACGACGAGCGTACCTCGGTAATCTCTATCGCCTCACTCGTGGTGTTACGTAGCGTGAAGTAGGCATTTATCGTTGCCGTATCCTCCACCTCGCCCATGTTGCGTGTTGCGGGCTCTGCTACGATAGCGCCCTCGGCAACCTCCGAGAGCGCAGGGTTTACCAGCGCATCGAGTTCGGCACGCGAGAGTATCTTACGCTCCTGCGCCCCCGCCTCTACGGCTACAAGCATCAATGCCACCGCTATGTATTGCCACCTGCGCATCCTACAACCAGCCGTTATCAGCACTCGCGCGCACAGTGATTGTGGCGTAGTGCTTCGTGCCACTCTCGGTCGTTAGGGTCAACGATGTCTGACCCTCGCTCCTTGCGCTGATGATGAGTATGTTGCCCTCGAGTGTCGCCGTTGCCACGCTCTCGTTTACCACCTCCACGCTCGCCGCAGCCTCGGTGATGTAGTCGGCAAGGTTGAGTGTTGTTGTGGTGTTGGGTGCAAGGCAGATGTTCGGCAGGCGCATATCGCGACCACTGCCATCAATAGCCTTTAGGAGCGCTCCCGCATCGGCCAGACGACCCATCTTACCGCGATACTCCGCGAGGTTCATCTTTATGGGCGTAGCACCCGCCGACTCGTGGCGCATATAGTATAGCTTCTCGCCCACGAAGTAGTCGTCTATGTCGCGCGCAGTGTTGTACATCAACTCGCGGAACTCCTCGCTTGTGAAGTGGCGATGTTGCTGCTTGGCGTATGCAAGGCCGAGTGCCGCGATGCCCGAAACATGGGGGCACGCCATAGATGTACCCTCGTAGTAGCCATATCCCGCCACGCCATCGATTACAAGCGTCGAGTATATCGCGCCCTGCTCCTTGAGCGTGCCATTCTCGTCGTAGATGTCGTCTTCGGCGCCTGGTGTGCCGTAGTACTCAAGGTCGCCACCTGGGGCTGAGAGCAACACCTCGCTACCGTAGTTTGAGTATGATGAGGGTGTGTAGTCCGCCGCTATGGCCGAAACCGAGATACACTTGCTATATGCAGCGGGGAATGATGACTGCGCCGCATACTCGTTGCCCGAAGCGAAGATGGCAAGACCACCCTCAATGACGCCATTTGGCGAGCCCGCATAGTTTATAAAGTAGTCCAAGGTCTCCTTCTCCAAGGGGTAGAGTGCTGCCCACTCCTCTTCGGTTGCGGGGCCAGGTATGTAGCCCATGATCATGTTCGACTTCGATGAGTGGTAGCCCCATGAGCACTGCAAGATTACCGCACCATTATCCGCTGCATACTTCATTGCGCGCGCCTCCATAGCCAGCGAGCAGGAGTTCATGCCGTCGAAGAGCTGTATGGTCATAATCTTCACGCCACGCTTGCCCTTGCCGCCACCTGCAATGCCCGCAACGCCTATGCCGTTGTCGTTTACCGCAGCGATAGTGCCCGCAACGTGTGTGCCGTGGCCCGTGCTGCCGTTCGATGTCCACGAGGTGATACCCGTGTTGCGCACGAAGTTGTAGCCGTAGCGGTCGTCGATGTAGCCGTTGCCGTCGGCATCCTTACCCGCGTAGAGCTCCTCGCCCTCGTTCACCCAGATGTTGTCCTGAAGGTCGGGGTGGCTCCACATCACCGCCTCGTCCATCACCGCCACGATGATATCCTCGTCGCCCGTGCAAAGATCCCACGCCTCGGCACATCCGGCATCCGCACCCGCAAGTACTCCCGCGCGCTCACTCGCAAAGGGGGCAGTGCCATCGTTGATGTAGCACCACTGGCGGTAGATTTCGGGGTCGTTGAAGGGCCACTGCGTAGCGCGTGTTGTGGCACGGCTATCTGCCTCGGCGCAACTTACGAACATGGGGTTGGCGCTGGGGTTGTATGCTCGCGCGATGGGGCGGTTGCACTGCAACTTATCTACCTCGCCGAGCTTGGATAGGCGCTCGAAGGCCTGCTGAAGGTCCTCGCCCTCGTCGAAGCGCACGATGTACCAGAGGTGTAGTCCCGCCTCGCGTGTGCGTGATTCGTTTTTGCTATCAATGGGGAACACGCGCTCGAAGGAGTATGCCCCGAGGATGTCCAACACCTCATCTGTAGAGGGTATGCCCGAGCGTGTAGCCTCGCCACCCGAGCGTGTCATGGTCTGGTCGAGGATGGCCTCCATCTCGGGTGCAAATTTTATGATTACCTCACCCGCCGTAGCGCCCTCGGGTACAACAACCGTCGTGGTGTCGTTGTCGGGTGCTGGGGTCGAGATATTCTCGTTTACACAACCCATGGCGAGTGCCACGGTTGCAACTATCGTAATATATCGTCTCATGTTACTCCGTAATTTCGTCGTTAAACTCATATCTGCCACGCATAAGGGGGTATGCCTGGAAGTAGTACTCGCGCGATGTAGGCTCGTTCGAGAAGCCCACGCTGTAGCCATTGCTGTCGATGCCTCCCTCCTGCTGGATGTAGATGAGGTTCTCGGCACTCCACTCCATGAGGCGTGGGTGGTAGAGCAACCACTCGGGCAACTCGCCAGTGAAGAAGTTGAGGTTCAGACGCAGACTGCGCATGTTCGGTAGCACGCGAGGGAGCTTGTTCTCCACGGCCCACTGTAGCGTATCGCCACGCTCCACGAAGTCCTCGGCCTCGTATGCGCGCACACCCTTCTGGCCAACCTTGAAGTCGGGGAGCGGACCCTCGAAGTAGTTGTAAGAGAGTGTCAGTACCTCGAGGTTCTCCCACAAAAGCAGACGCTCCAAAGCGTTGTCCGTATCGGTGTTGTGGTGCAGACCTATACCCTCCTCACCCGAGTAGATGTTGCGCAGGTCGCTAATCATAGAGCGGCGGTTTGCCGTGAGGTCAATACTCTTGAGGTGTGGGAAGTTCTCCTCGGTAATCATCGAGGGTATGCCACTGAGGTTGTTCGAGCTAAGGTCAAGGTCCTCCAACGTGTCGCCAAGGTTTACGAAACTTGCGGGGAGTGACGAAAGACCAAATGCCGCCACGCGCAACGCCTTGAGGTACTCCAAGGTGCATATCTCCTCGCCCAAGTCGATAGACTTAAGCATAGAGTTTACGTTGCCGTAGAGCGAGATTGTCTCGAGGTATTTGAGGTACTTTATCTCGTAGGGTATGCCCTCGTAGGTGTCGAAGTAGCTAAGCTCGATATCGCGCACACGGCCTACGGCCTCGGGTGAGGGCAGGGTCGCGTCGTCAGCACTCCACAGGCGCAGACACTCCCAATTGTCCATGCTCTCGGTGGCCGAGATTACGCCCTCGTTCCAGCACTCTAGCTTCTCGTAGATGGCTACCATAGCCAACGAGTCGCCTTGGCGGTTATCCTCTATAAGCGGTGCCGCAGTCTGGCGTACGATGATTGTCGCGGGGCAATCCAGCTCCTCGCCACTCTTCGAGCGTAGGTGTAGCGTTGCGGTGCGCTCCTCGGGCACATGGTTCATCTTCCAGTTCACGCCGAGCGTCGTAGTGCGGGGACGTGCTCCGCGGTCGAGCGTGAGGGCATACTCCTCCACCGTAAGCCATCCCTCTTCGCTCTCATACTCTGCCTCGACCACAAACTCGACGTTGGTGTTAATCTCAACATCGAAGTGGCGAGCATCGCGCGATGCCGAAGCGGCAATCTTAACCTCGCTCTGGTCGGGGGTGATGGCGCGTGCGAAGCCCTCCTGATTCACGTTCACGCTCTGGAGAAGTGCTCCACCCGATGAGAAGCGTATCTCGGCGGTGCGCATATCGTTGACAAGTGTAGAGTCTACGCGCACCTCACAGCGCACCTCGCCACGGCCATTCGCGGGAGATACCATTACCCATGGCGCATCGACAATGGCTGTCCACTCCCTGTCCGAGCGAATAGCCACGTTGTACTTGCCACCCGCAGCCTTGGCTTCAATCTGTGTGGTGTCGGCCTCGAAGCCCTCTATTGTTGGAGTATCCGTGGTGCAGCTCGCAATAGCGAACATAGCCACACTCACTGCTAAATATCTAAGTATCTGTCTCATAGTCGTAGTTTAGTCAAGGTTAAGGGCGTCGCAACCGCGAATGTCCTGCGTTGAGTCGTAGATGAGTTCGTAGTATCCCTTCTCGATGTAGGGGCACACCTCCGAGAGGTCTATCGAGATGTTGGGGTTGTCCTTAATCTCGAACAGAAGGATGTAGGGTGAGATGGTGTCCTCAATCTTGCGCAGGTCGTTCGAGCCGATGTAGAATGCCGACATCTTGGGACACTTATGTAGTCCCTGGGGCCACTCGCGGAGTGTGCGGTTACCCTCGTCGTCGCGCTGCTGGCGTATGCTCATAACCGTAAGCGTCTCGATGCCGAGAGGCGCAAACGGGAAGGCATTGAAGGCGTTGTTCGACAGATCGATACCATAGAGGTAGGGGATGTTCGCTGCGCTGAAGTCGTCGTAGGGTATCTTCTTGAGGCGGTTGAAGCTGAGGTCTATGGTTGTGAGATAGTTGCTATAGGGGCCTGTGAGTGCTCCCTCGGCGATTGTGCGCATGCCGTTGCTTGAGAGCATGAGTGTCTCAATCTTCGAGCCCGACTTCATGATGCGTGCGGGGAGCTCCTCGAAGCGGTTGTTTGCAAGGTTGAGGCTACCCGTGTTTATGCCACGCCACTCGTCGCCATTCTCCAGTGCTACGATTTTGTTTGACGAGAAGTCCGCCGAGAGCATGGTGTATATCGACATCGCGGTGAAGAGGTCGGGAAGCTCCGTGAGGCAGTTGTTCGCGCAGGAGAATGTCTCCATCATCATCAGGCCACAGAAGTAACCATCCTCGGCAGGGTAGAGGCGCGTGATGCGGTTGTTGTCGAGGTAGATTGTCGTAAGCGATATCTCCTTGCCAAAGGGGTGTACAACCTCCAGACGGTTGTTCGTAAGGTCGAGGTATCCAATCTTTGTCATGCGCTTGAGGTAGTCGTGTGATGGTGTCTCGCACAGGTTGTTGTAGCCCATGTAGAGAATCTGTATCGTACTGCCCGAAGCGCCATCGATGAGCGCCTCCCAATCTGCCTTGAGCTGCTCACCCGAGATGCCCCTGTTCATAGATATGTTGAGCGACTGGATGCTGGGTAGTGCTGCGAGCATATCCATGGGCAGGCGTGTGAGCTGTGCGCAGTTGTAGATCTCGACATCGGTGAGCATAGTGAAGTTTGCCCACGACCATGTCTCGCGCTCGGCGTAGAACTCCGACGCGGGCTCCACCTCCGCGAAGAACTCCGAACTAATGGGAGAGTTTGCGATGAAGAACTGCTCGAGCTTCGTGAGGCGCATCACGGCGCGCGAAATTGCGGTTATGCCATTTGTGAGGTTGCCGTATGCCACATCCTTGCGCTCGGGTCGGCTCATGGCGATGGGCTTAAGCTCGGGGTCGCTGTTTATGGCCATCTTAAGCTCGGGACTAAGGTCCTCGCGCGCATCGCGACTTACGACATTAGTCATATAGTCGAGGGCGTGGATGCGTGCTGAAGCATTGGCATCGTAGCCTCCGATAAGCTCATTGTGGTTACCCAAGTAGAGGGTACGCAACTCTGTGAGCTGACCTATGGCATCGGGCACAACGCCCTTAGCGCCAAAGCCCGAGATGTTGAGGCCCACGATGCGACCATTGCCATCGAGCGTGACGCCCGGCTGGTCACCCCACATATCTATATCCTTGTTGAAGTCCCAGTTTGTGCCTGCGATGTACTCCTCGCCATGGAATGTCCAGTTGGGACCATCCAGCGCAAGCCATATCTCCTTCAAGGCTTTGTAGTCCTTGATATGCTCCGCCTCCTTTGATAGCACGATGGGCACTACGGCCATGGTGTGGAGGTTATCCTCGATGTCGAAGGCCTGCTTCACATCGGCGATAGAGCCACTACCAATCTTGTTGCGACCCTTGGCATCGCCATAGACAACATAGTCGGTGATGATGTAGTTACCCGCCTCGAGGTAGTTTGCCGTGTTGCAGATGATATATGCCGACTGGCCATTACGGTCGTAGAGCTCCTCGTCTATGGTCTCGTCCACGAAGGTCTCGTAGTAGGTTGCGGGGAGCGCCTTGAAGGTGGTCGTGCGGTTTGTGAAGGTGTTCTTCACGCTGATGTCTGCCGAGGCGATAGAGCTAAACAGGAAGTCGCTCTCGAATGTGTAGCGCGTAGTCTCAAAGGCCTTGAGTAGCGCAAACGACACCATACCGCGCTCAACGGTATTGACGCCTATGGTCTTGATTGTGAGGCCTCTGCTCTCAACGTTGAAGGTGCCCTGAGCCTCGCCCACCAAAATCTCGTTGTCGAGCTTGTCGTAGATGTAGTAGCCAATGACGTTATACTCTCCAACAAGAAGGCGTAGCTTCTCGCTAAATAGTCCCCACTCGGCAGACTCCTTGTCGTAGCTCTCAACATTGAGCGTCTGCGTGATTGTGGAGCCCTCGAGTTGCATCACGATACAAATTTTGTAGGCCTCGGAGAGCCAGTCGAGTTGCTCGGCGCGTGTGTCGTCGAGCTGTGCTGACTTCACGAGTTGGAACTGCACATAGCCATACTCTGCAGTGAGGTCGTCAACCTTCTGCTCGCAGCCTACCGCAAACAGTAGCGTAGCTAAAGCCACTAGGCTACATATCTTCGTAAATAGATATTCTCTCATAGTCGTCTCTGTGTTACTTCGTTGTGGGGGTTACGACAAGCATCTTCTTTGCCATGCCGTCAACCTTGAAGATGATATATACATTCTCGGTGAAAGCCTCGGCCTTGGGATACCAGAGGTAGAGGGCCATCTTCTCATCCTTATTCTCGCCGAGGTAGTAGTCGTCCTCGCTGATCTTGAGCCTCTCGCCCTTGTAGTAGACATCGGCAGATGCTGTGCCCTGGTCGAATGACGCAGTTGTCCATAGCTCGATGCGTGGGTCGATGACGATGCTTGGGCGCTTGCCTGCGATGGGGTCGATAAACTCCACGGTGTAGGCCTCCTCGGCGCCATACTCCGCCATCACGGCGCTATCGGTGTAGGGCGTTGCGGGAATCTCGAGCGCTGTCAACGAGTGGTAGATGTACATACCCTCAAACTCACCCTGCTCGCTAAAGTCGCGCTGTGTGAACTCAATGAGAACGAAGCCCAGGTAGTCGTTCTTGAGCGTGGGAAGACCGACACCCGAGGTGTAGTCGAGCTCGAAGAGGTTCTCCGAGAGGTTGTTGCATATGTCGTTGTATATGCCGTTGGGGAGTGCTACGACCATGCCATAGCGTGTGGCATCTGTAGCATCCACGGTGAGTGTGCCATTGTCGAAGTGCATCCAATCGGCTCCAATCACATAGGATGATATACCGCGGTCGATAACCTTCTCAACCAAAAGCGCGGTGTACTCCTTGTTGCGCGATGTGATGTCGTAACTGAGTGAGTTGTTGAAGGTTACGCTCTCCTCTGCGGTCTCGCCAACCTGACGGAAGAGTGAGCCGTCGAGCGATACCTCCCAACCGAAGGTATCGGCCGTGGGTGCTGTGAAGGTGAGCTTATCCTCGCCCATGCCGTCGAAGACTATGGGGAAACTGAACGACGCCTTACCCTCGGCATCGGCGAAGGTTATGTTGTTGCCTTGGTCGGCAGTGATGGGGTAGCACTCGCGCTCGCCATCGGGGATGATGCGCGCATAGGCTGTGAGTGGCTTGTTTGCCGTGCCCGCGATGCCCGTCACGATGTTCTCGCCCTCCTTGGTGCCGAGCTCCACCCACTCGGGGAAGGTAGTAGCGGCAAAGTTGAAGTTCGCCTCGATGTTAAATGGCTGCCAGTCGTTGTAGCCCAACTCGATGTTCTCCAGCGTCTTGTTGTTGCTGTCCTTGATTTTCAGTACGAGCTCCTTTGCGGCACGCTCTACGACAACGAGCGTCTGGCTTGTCGCGCCCATCCTGATTGTCACCCTTGCCTGGGTGGGCTCATCCTTGATGCTCACATCCGATATGCGGAGTGTGATGGTGTGTGTGCCCGCCTTGCCTGACGTATCCTGCACCTCGCCTGCTGCGGTGATAAACTTGCACCACAGGGCGTCGGATGAGATATGCCAGTCGTGGTTTGAGGTGAACACGAACTGGGGTCTGTCGCCCGCCTTGCACTCTATGTTGTCGAGTGTGGGTAGGGGGTTGGGGGTATCCTCATTGCTACACGCCACAGCGATAATAGCCATGGTTAGCGCCACCGCCCAAAACTTAATCTTAAAAATCTCTCTCATATATCTTTTCTTTATTCTCTGCGTCAGACGGTTGGACTAGAAACCCTCGCGCATGATGCGCTCTGCCTCGTCGTCAGATATCCACTCGAGGACATGGGCGAAGGTGCCCACGGTGCCTACCTCCTCGACATACATCGTCACATACTGCAACAGGAAACCCTCGCAGGGGCTGTAGTATGACACCGACTCCTCGGCCTGCATCATCATGAGCTTGCCGTTGCCGTAGATGGTGCCAAAGGCCTCGCCCGTAGAGCCTACAACCTGCACTTCGGGCATCTCAACGAGGGGCTCGAGGCGGTTGTCGTTGTTGAGCGTGAGGTGTATGTCATAACCCTCGAAGTACATATCCTTAACCACGATGGTGTTGGGCATCGACTCATCGAGGTGTGTTCTGACGAGTGTCGACTCGGCGTTCATATACTGCATGGTCCATGTCGAGGTGAGTACGGCATAGCCCGTAAAGGTGTTCATGTCCAAAGCACAGCACTTGTGTAGATATACCTCGGTCTCGGTGCCCTGCTCCTCGCTAACCTCCTCCTCGTCGATTACGAGGTTGAGCGTGATGCCGAGCATCTCCGATAGGCCTATAGCCTCGGGGTAGCCCTTGATGCGTAGTGTGCCGTTTAACTCTCCCGCGGGTATAGTCACGGTTGTCGACTCGATGGTGTAGTGCATACCATAAATCGCGCTGCTGCGTGCCGCGATAACCTCCACGCCCACGTTGCGGTCGTGGTTTGTGGGGTGTGTCGCTGTGATGGGAATCTCGAACCACTCCTCGCCGTCCATGATGCCGAGGTCGTGGCGTGCAGCCGAGAATGTGATGTAGTTGGGACCATCGTATGATGTGCGCTCTTGTTCGCATCCCGCCATCGCCGTGAGCAGGAGCAGAGAGAATGCCACCAATAGAGGTCTGAGTGATGTTGTTTGTTTCATATATATGCAAGTGTAAAATATATTCTTGTATATCCCTGTTGTTTGTTGCAAATATATGTAAAATATCTCCAACTGCCAATAATATATTATATTATTTTGGTGGTTTGTTGAAGATTGATTATCAGTGTGTAAGGTTATATATTCTTTTAGTGAGGTATGGTGGTTTATGTGTTGAGGTAAAACAGGTCAAATTTGGGTCGAAAACGCCAATTAATTTGAACTGATATCGGGACAATTTAGGTATTTATACTACCTCTCGCCGAGGCTAAAATAAGTACCTTTGCCTTGCAAAAAAGTTCGGAAAATATGGGTAAATATTTCGATATGCTTGCCGAGGATATACGCCTCGTGGAGGGCCTCAAAGCCTGTATGAACTGCGGCGTGTGCACTGCGGTATGTCCCGCTGCGGAGTTCTATAACTACGACCCGCGACAGATTGTGGCAATCGTGCAGACGCGCGATGACCAAGAGATAGAGCGCTTGCTCAAAAGTGATACGATTTGGTATTGTGGCGAGTGTATGTCGTGCCGTCCCCGTTGTCCGCGTGGCAACACC
This sequence comes from Alistipes sp., assembly GCA_045634725.1. GTDB lineage: Bacteria > Bacteroidota > Bacteroidia > Bacteroidales > Rikenellaceae > Alistipes. The sequence goes on from JAZRAT010000051.1 coordinate 17,189, forward strand.
CCAGGCTATGTCATTCAGGCACTGCGCACACTCTCTCAAAGGCTCGGCTTCTTCGTCGAGAGCGAGAAGGGTAGGCAGCAGTTGGCCCTCAAGCGCATGATTGGCGACAACATCCTCGCTACGGGTTACTGTCTCACGCCCCGTAACATCCTGCCCGAGTTGCATCCCGAGCAGGGTCCCGTGTGGGAGTGGATACACGCGAACGATGAGGCGATATATGGTCGCTACTCCGACTGCTATGGCAAGGAGGGTGCGGGAGCACTGCGCAAGGTGGATGAGGCCTCGATGCAGGAGATACGACGCATCTTCGAGGTCTCGGGAGGCAAGGCCTTCTACGATACCATCGAGGCGCACTCCGACCGTAAGGCACGCGAGATGGGATACGAGGGTGCAACCCACGAGTATATGATGGAGACATTTACAACTAATTCAGAGACACACTATTAGGATATGGCACGCAGAGCATCATGGCAGGAGTATCAGAAGGATATAGCCCCCGACAAATACTACTATGCGCGTAGCTGCATACGCCAGAATTTCTTTCCCGGAAGCGAGAAGGCATTCCTCGACATCCTCTCCAACGACCTCGGCATCGACATATTGGATGATCCGTTGCACACATCGTGTACGGGCATCGGCTACCACTCCGATGTTGTGCCCCTGGAGACCATCATGACCGTCGTGGCGCGCCAGTTTGCCCTTATGGCAGAGGCGGGCTACGAGAACTTCGTGTCGTCGTGCATAACATCGTTCGGCATCTACAACGAGGTGCTCGCCACATGGGAGGAGTTCCCCGAGACCGAGGAGCGCACACGCCGCTACTTGAAGGAGGCTACGGGGCGCGAATTGGTGAAACCCCGCTCGATTGCCCACACGTCGGATATAATGTTCTACCATCGCGAGGCCATAGCGCGCAAGGCGAAGCGTCGTTTGGTGAATGTCCATACGGGCGAGCCTCTCAAGGTTGTGGAGCACATCGGTTGCCACTACGCAAAGATATTCCCCAAGTCGGGCATCGGAGGTTCGGAGTTTCCATACGTCTTGGCGGGTATGATTGAGGCGTGGGGTGGCGATGTTGTGGACTACCCCGAGCGCCGTCACTGCTGTGGCTTCGGCTTCCGCAACTACCTCGTGCAGGCAAATCGTGGCTCCTCTATCGCCAACTCACACAAGAAGTTGGAGAGCATGGCGCCCTACAAACCCGACTTCATTGTGGCAAACTGCCCGGGTTGCACCATGTTCTTGGATAAGTGGCAGTATGCCATCGCCGAGATGGATGGCGTGGGCTATGGTGCCGATGGCAAGGGTATCCCCGTCTTGACCTACGAGGAGATGGCAGGTTTGGTGCTTGGCTACGACCCCTGGGAGCTCGGCATGCAGTTCCATCAGGTAGACGTAGAGCCCCTGCTGGATAAACTCGGCGTGGAGTACGACCCAGGTGCAAAGTACTTGGGTGCGGATGGTAAGTATATTGGAAAACCCGCGGATGCTGCAATCAACTGCCCCTCGCAGCGTCCCATATATGAGAGGAGAAAGTAGCTATGGCATATAGAGTTGTTATTGTTGGTGGCGGTGCTGCGGGCATGCAGACGGCCATCGAACTAAAGTCGCGAGGCATTGAGCCCATCATCGTGGAGCGCGACATTGAACTTGGTGGCAAGGTGCGTGGATGGTATAAACTATTCCCCGCATTCACCTATGCCAAGGATGTCATGCGCCCCTTGGCACAGCGCGTTAAGGATATGCACATACGCACGTTCTATGGTCAGGAGGTCACGCAGATAGCCCCCGATGGCGTCACTCTCCGCTCCGAGGAGCGCATACCCGCCGATGCGGTGGTTGTGGCTACGGGCTTCACGCTCTTCGATGCACACCGCAAGCAGGAGTATGGCTATGGCCTCTATGACAATGTGGTTACGTCCGTAGACCTCGAGCGCATGATGATTGGCGGTAAGGTCACGCTTGCCGATGGCTCTGAGCCTAAGCGCATTGCGATACTCCACTGCGTAGGCTCGCGCGACGAGAAGGTGGGGCAGAAGCACTGCTCGAAGGTCTGTTGCATAACGGGCGTCAAGCAGGCGATAGAGCTCAAGGAGATGTACCCCACGGCGGAGGTCTTCAACTTCTACATGGACATCCGCATGTTCGGCCCAGGCTACGAGGAGCTATACCGCGAGGCGCAGGAGCGATATAACGTGCACTTTGTGCGTGGTCGCATCTCGGAGGCTGCCGAGACCATCAATAAACGCATACAGATCAAGGCCGAGGATACGCTCACGGGGCGCCCACTGCGCATGACCGTAGATATGCTCGTCTTGCTTGTCGGCATGAGTGCCAACTACGACAACCCCAAGCTTGCCGAGTCTGCGGGGTTAACCCTCGCACCGAATGGCTACTTCAAGGCACGCGACCCATTCCTCGGTGCGGTGCGTAGTGAAAGGGAGGGTATCTTCTTTGCGGGTACGGCAACTGCACCCAAGAGCCTTGCCGACACGCTTGCCGAGGCCTCGCTAACTGCCTCTGCCGTAGATGCCTACCTCAAAGATAAGTTTAACGTAAAGTAGTCGGCCATGCGTAACATCAATTTCGGATATGGAATCAGTCGCCCGCGTGTCATCGACATGGATAATAATGACCTACGCAAGAGCAGGGCTATCATCGCCGAGATGCCCGAGTTGCAGGCTTGCATAGGTTGTGGCTCGTGCACCGCATCGTGTACGGCGGGCAACATCACCGACTTCAACTTCCGTAAGCTCCACACCGCAGTGCGCCGTGGCGAATATAAGGGCGTGTATAGTGAGTTGAGCAAGTGCATGCTCTGTGGTAAGTGTCGCCTGGTCTGCCCGCGAGGCATCAACACACGAGGCCTTGTGATGCTCATAAAGCGCAAGTTGGGCGACTTCTAAAACATTGATTCTATGGAGGATATATTGCAATATTTCGTGCCATTCACCATCCCCTTTGTTGTGGGTACTGCGGTGCTGTTCGTTGCCGTAGGTTTCAAGTGGATATTGTGGCTTGTGCGTCTGCCGAGGATAGATCGTGTCAAGATTCGCCGTGGCATCTTCACGCGTAACACGCTCGTTGCCGTGTGGGAGGTGGTACGCGAGTCGCTGCTCCATGTTCGCATATTTAGGCACAACCCTCTGCTCGGTTATATGCACGCCTCGCTCGCCTTCGGTTGGTTTCTGCTTATCGCGGTGGGGTGGATAGAGACCGCCGTGTATCTCGGCTTCGACCTTGTGCCACTGCAGGGGCATGTCTTTTTTAAGTACTTCATACCTTATATTAATATAGAGCACCACTGCCCACTCTTCGACCACCTCATGGATGCTCTGCTGTTGGTGGTGTTGTCGGGTGTTGCGCTGGCGTGGTTCAAGCGCGTAAGGTCGAAGGCAATGGGTATGCGACGCACCACGAAGCATGTGCTTTTCGATAGGGTAGCGCTCACGGCATTGTGGTTCGTATTTCCTCTACGCCTTGTGGCCGAGAGCATTACGGTGGCGGTGCATGGCGGTGGTGGCTTCCTCACTGGGGCGTTGGGTGGCGTTATTGCCGATGTCGTACCCTCGGATGTGGTGCTTATGCTCTACGAGCCCGTGTGGTGGATGTACTCCTCAGCCCTCGGCATCTTCTTCGTGGCGATGCCCTTCTCGCGATATATGCACATACTCACGGAGATACCCCTCATCTTCCTGCGTCGCTGGTCGCTAAGCCCAACCAAGGAGCGTAAGTCTTTCGACAACTTCGAGGTCGAGGCCTGCTCGCGCTGCGGTATATGTATCGACCCCTGCCAGTTGCAGTCGGTGCTCGGCATAAACGACACGCAGTCAGTCTATTATCTGCGTGACAGGCGATATAATATGCTCTCGCTGAAGGTGGCCAACAACTGCCTTATGTGTGGCCGTTGCGAGGCGGTGTGCCCCGTGGGTATCAACCTGAATACCCTGCGCCTTAACTCGCGCGCAACACGCCGTAACATCCCACATGAGGGTCGCTACCGCTACCTCAAGGGTGTGGACACCTCGTCGGGAAGTGGCCGTGTGGGCTACTTTGCGGGGTGTATGACCTCGCTTACGCCCGCCGTGCAACGCGCCATGGAGCGCATCTTCGACGCCGCGGGTGTAGATGTATGGTATGCCGATAGGGAGGGTGGCGTGTGCTGTGGCAGACCCCTTATGCTCTCTGGCGAGACCGATGCCGCACACAAGATGGTGGAGTGTAACCGCGCCCTCTTCCGCAAGTACGAGATCGAGACCCTCGTTACATCGTGCCCCATATGCCTTAAGGTCTTTAAGGAGGAGTACCACCTCGAGGGCATCGAGGTGCTGCACCACACCGAGTATATCGCGCGCCTTATCGCCTCGGGCGAGATACGCGTTGCGAACAACGAGACGTCGTACACCTACCACGACCCCTGCGAACTCGGACGTGGCTGTGGCATCTACGACGCGCCCCGCAATGTGATAAGCGCTGTGGGCAGGCTCGTTGAGCCTCTGCATAATCGTCGTGATGCACTGTGTTGTGGTGGCTCGCTGGCAAATACGGTGATTAACGATGGCCAGCAGTACCGCATTGCGGAGCATATGACCGCAGAACTTGAGGCTACGGGATGCGATACGATAGTCACTGCCTGCCCGCTATGTAATAAGAGTATCGCCCGCGCTGCGCACCGCCCGACGCAGGATATAGCCGAGGTGGTGGCTAAAAATATTATATAACACTTCCCGTTGGTAATTAGCGAGTTAACCCACCTGTATCGAAATGTTATTAAAAATATTTAGGAAAATATTTGGAAGTGTGGGAAATATGCACTATCTTTGCACTCGCAATTAAGGAAAATCGGTCAGTTGACCATTTTACGATACATCGCGGGGTAGAGCAGTTGGCAGCTCGTCGGGCTCATAACCCGGAGGTCGGAGGTTCGAGTCCTCCCCCCGCTACTAAAGAGGACAAGTCGCAAGATTTGTCCTTTTCTTTTTCTTGTCTATTCTTATAACTGTCTGATACACAGTGTAGTATTTCAAAGAACGAATTGTAGTTTATGGTTCGATAGCTGCGTGATTCTTTATCCCATTTTACACCCTCTGGAAAGACTAATTTTTGTATTCCCTGGCACATCTCAAAATCCATCTTTTGCCAATAACTGCTTAAATTACAAGCAAATGCGATTGTGTCATCAATGTATGTTGCAAGGTTCGAGAGGTTGACAGATGCTCGTTCAAGCTCTCCCTCTGTTTTATGCAAATCTCGCTCTAAATCAGCTATTACATCTTTATAGACATCTTCGTCGATTTTGCCTATTGCATAGTTCCTTTTTGTCTTCTTTATCTGTGTCTGGAGTGTGGCTATGTTCTTCTTGATATTGCTTTGCTCCGTTGCTTGCATTCCCTCCTTCTCTGCGAACTTGGCCTTGATTACCTCAACAAGGATAGGTATAAGCTCCTGAGGTACCTTAAACTGGTTGAGGAGTTCGATGTATTTTGCGTGAAGCTCCTTTGCAGATACATTAACACTACCGTCCTTGCCACTATACTTGTAATAGTCTATATTCTTCTTCTTGACCGTGTAGCCAGTGAGTAGGTGGCCGTTGTAGTAGATGTGTCCCTTGAGTGGAAATTGCGGTGTCTCTGCTGCTACCTCGTATCCCGCATTGTTATTGCCATCAAGGATTGCTTGCACCTTATCGAATAGGGCTTCCGATATTAGCTGCTCTTGCTTGCCTCTAATCACTCGACCTTCCAGGTATTTATGCTCCAGTCTGCCGCAGTAAAAGCAGTTTCTCAGGCACGCAGATAGGTGTTGTTTGGTGATTGTAAGTCCTCTTGCCTTAAGTCGTTCAATGATTCTCGATTGGGTAATGCTGGGTTCATTAGCAATCCATTCCCAGGCATTTTTTAGGATACGGCCATCCTCATTGATGGTCAGTTTATGCTCTCGATTTACCTTTTTAGACGTGTAGCCCAATGGAGGCTTGCTGTACCACTCGCCACGATTGATACAAGCAATCATTCCCTCCTGGCATTTGTGTCGGCGCATAGCGTTGTCAATGTCGGCTACAATCAGTAGAATAGCCTCAATGTGCTTGGCTAAAAGGTTGTTTTGGTCAATAGGTTGGTTAACTGATGTTAGGCACACGCCGCTCTTGTTGAGCTGGCTTTTATACGTCAATCCCTCTTCTAGATTACGGCTAAAACGGTCTATGTCAAATACTACGATAGTGTCAATCTCTGGGTCATTGAGGACGCAGCCAATCATATCAAGGAACTTCTCTCCAGCCTTCTTGGCGCTCTCAAAGGTACCTCCGAACTCGCATTTAACCTCCTTGTTTTGTTGCTTGCAATATTGGTGACAAGCGGATAATTGGGTATCTATAGAGTTGTTGGATTTGAACTGTTCTTCTGATGATACTCGTGTCCAAATAGCGGCCTTGCCCTTGCCGCTTGCGGTTAGTGATTTTCTCTTGCTGATAATCTCGTCAAAGTTTGTATTCTTACTCTTCTTAATCATAACTCTTAATATTTTTTAATTGGTTATTAATATACCACTTATAACCGATTTCAGCAATCTGATT
>JAZRAT010000052.1:0-1831 GCA_045634725.1 Alistipes sp.
CGCGCTGACGCTTGTCACGCGCAAAACGTGATACGTTAGCTGTTGAGTCTGTGTTCTTGTTTTTCATTTCTGTATTAATGCTTTATAAAAAAATCGCGCAAAGGTAACCATTTTTTTTGATCTACAACTCTTTTACAAATAGTATGCCAAAAAATTTGCAAAATTATTATAACTTTGCCGCCATTATGAATAGAGAGATACTTCGAATAGCAATACCTAACATCATCTCGAATGTCACCGTGCCCCTCATGGGTATCGCCTCGACATTCATCGCCGGTCGTGCTTGTGGCGGCGAGGGAACACTCGCCATAGGCGCCCTATCGATTGGCGTCACCATCTTTAACTTTATCTACTGGAACTGTTCATTCATCCGCATGGGCACGAGTGGTCTTACGGCACAGGCCTTCGGTGCGGAGAACCACCGCGAATACTCGCTAATGCTTTGGCGCTCACTTGTTGTAGCACTTGGCGTGGGTATCCTTGCCTTCTCGTTGCAATACCCTATCGGAGAGTTCTCGTTGTGGTTTATGGATACGGGAAGCGAGGAGTCGCAGAGTATGATTGCCGACTACTTCTACACCCGCATCTGGGCAGTCCCCGCGGGCATCCTGCTCTTCGCCTTCAATGGTTGGTTTACAGGAATGCAGAATGCCGTAGTTCCGATGGCTGTAGCGATACTCGTCAACCTCATCCACATAGGTTTCAGTTACCTCTTTTCTATTGTCGGAACTATGGGTCTGGAGGGCATTGCTCTTGCGTCTGTCGTAGCGCAGTGGACGGGTGTCCTGGTGATGGTAGCGGTCATCCTATTGCGCTACCGCAAGCGCTTGGTCAAGGTGAGCATGAAGGAGGTTATGGATATGGGTAGCATGCGCCGTTTCTTCTCAATCAATGGCGACATCATGATTCGCACATTCTGCCTTGTTGCGGTCTACACATTCTTCACTAAGGCTTCAGCCGATACGGGCGATGCCAACATACTGGCTGTCAACACAATACTCTTGCAGTTGTTTACACTATTCTCATATATGAACGACGGCTTTGCCTACGCCGCCGAGGCACTCACGGGTCGCTTCATCGGTGCTCGCGATGGAGTGTCGTTGCGTCGTTGCATCAAGCTCTGCCTTATCTGGTGCTTCGCCGTGTCGTTCGTATTCATTGGCGTATATGTAGGTTGGTGGCGCGACATATTCACCTTCATCGCCAACCCCGAGCAGGGTGATAGTGCCGTATTGTTGAACGTTGCCGAGCAGTATATCGGTTGGATTATCGCCATACCTCTTGCTGCCGCAATGCCCTTCGTTATGGATGGCATCATGGTGGGTGCTACACGCAGCCGCATCATGCGCAACTCGATGATATGGTCGTCGGTATGCTTCTTCGTCATCCTGTATGGTCTTAGCTGGCTTATTGGCAACAACGCGCTATGGTTGGCTTTCACCATGTATATGTTCCTGCGTGGCGTATTCCAATACCTTATGTCGGACCGCTTACGCGACATCTACCGCGAGGCGGAGCAATAACATCCACACAACCACACAAATTTAGTTATCGGAATTTGACTATTTCGATAATTCTTGCTATCTTTGTGCGATTGTAACCACTACAACCGAAAAAATATAAAAACAATATAACTATGAACGTATCTTTTAACTGGCTTAAGCGCTACCTTGACTGTGATTTATCGGCAGAGCGCATGGCCGAAATACTCACCGAACTTGGCCTTGAGGTCGAGGAGTTCGAGAAGATTGAGACCATCAAGGGTGGCTTGAAGGGTGTTGTTGTGGGCGAGGTTCTCACTTGCGAGGATCACCCCGACTCTGACCACCTC
>JAZRAT010000053.1:0-4479 GCA_045634725.1 Alistipes sp.
ATTTGGTGGTGCTGTAGGTGGCTTCACAACAGGCCGCAAGGAGATTATTGACATGCTCCGTCAGCGTTCACGTCCTTACCTCTTCTCTAACTCACTCCCACCCGCAGTAGTAGGTGCTTCTATCGAGATGTTCAAGATGCTCGAGGAGAGCGACGCACTTCACGATAAGCTCGTTGCAAACGTTGAGCACTTCCGCACTAAGATGGTTGCTGCAGGTTTCGACATCAAGCCTACAGTATCTGCTATCTGCGCAGTTATGCTCTACGATGCTAAGCTCTCACAGGACTTCGCAGCAGAGCTCCAGCAGGAGGGTGTATTCGTAACAGGTTTCTACTACCCCGTAGTACCAAAGGGCCAGGCACGTATCCGTGTTCAGGTTTCTGCAGGTCACACTACCGAGCAGCTTGATCGTTGCGTTGAGGCTTTTGTCAAGGTTGGTAAGAAACTTGGCGTCCTCAAGTAATTTCGTGTGATAGCGGCGCATCTGCGACGCTTCAATCAAAGCCCCGAATGGGACGTACGACAAGTACTACCCATCCGGGGCTTTTTCATGTCATCGCCACATCTGCACCACTCTGACACGAAATTGGCCTACCGCTGACGAAAGTTAGCCTAACCCCTTCTGACGAAAAATTGGTCTACCGCTGATGTAGGTTGGTCATCGCTACATCTCTACCACTCTGATATGAAATTGGGTTGTGGGGCGAGTGACCTCTCTCCTAAACTCATTATTCTCCTTTCCCATCCTTAACCATTCATAAATTCCCCCTCTCTTTTGCTCCATTCAAAAATATATATTATTTTTGTGGGATAAGATTCAAGTGAGTTATAACGAAAAAAACTATATGATATGTCGGTAATTAGACTAACCAAAGAGTTTACCTTCGAGGCGGCGCATATGTTGGAGGGCTACGACGGCCTTTGTCGCGAGATTCACGGCCACTCATACCGTCTCTTTGTGACAATCAAGGGCGAGCCACAGAGCGACCCCGAGTCGCCAAAGATGGGCATGGTGATGGACTTCGGACTCTTGAAGCGCATCGTAAACGAGCAGATTGTAAATCGCCTCGACCACGCCTTCATGATGCGTAACACCCCCATGGCGGAGGAGGTATGCCAGAACCTCGGCTACAACTTCTCGCGTGTGGTGCTCACCGACTATCAACCAACGTGCGAGAATATGCTTGCCGACTTTGCGGAGCGCCTCTTGGGTGCGCTACCCGAGGAGGTTGAGCTATACTCGTTGCGACTACACGAGACTGCCACATCCTATGCCGAGTGGTTCGCCTCGGACAACTTCTAAACACGCTTAAACACCCGCACAAAGATGAGCAGACGCCTATTTCTGATAGATGCCTATGCGCTGATATACAAATACTACTACGCCTTTATGGGACGCCCCATGCGTAGTCGTGACGGCATGAACACCTCGGTGGTCTTTGGCTTCACGAAGTTCTTGCGCGACCTCCTAAAGCGCGAGAAGCCCGACCTCATAGGCGTGGCATTCGACCCTCCAGGTGGTAGCTTCCGCCGCGATATGTTCCCCGAGTACAAGGCGAACCGCCCACCCACGCCCGAGGATATCAAGCTCTCGGTGCCCTACGTGAAGCGTCTGTTGGAGGCCATGTGCATACCCATCCTCGAGGTGCAGGGCTTCGAGGCTGACGATGTAATCGGCACACTCGCAAAGCGTGGCGCAGAGGCGGGATACGATGTCTTCATGGTGACACCCGACAAGGACTATGGTCAGCTTGTCGATGAAAAGTGCGTGATATACAACCAGAAGGGTGACGATATTATAAAGACCGACCGTGCTGCCATCGAGGCGAAGTATGGTTTTAGCGACCCCGTATTGGTGCGCGATGTGTTGGCGCTATGGGGCGATGCTTCGGATAACATCCCAGGTGTGCCAGGCATCGGCGAGAAGGGCGCTGCGAAGCTCGTGAGGGAGTGGGGCACAGCGGAGAATATCCTTGCAAATGCCGATAAGATTGGTGGCAAAACGGGTAAGAATATTGCCGAGTGGGGTGATAAGCTCTTGCTTGCCAAGGAGTTGACAACCATACGCTTGGATGCTCCCATAGCCTTCGACGAGGCGGCGCTTACGATATGTTGCCCCAACTACACCGAACTGAAGGCGTTGTATGTTGAGTTAAACTTCACTTCGTTCCTCCGCGACTTGGAGAATGTAGCCCCCGCGGAGCCTGTGACGGATGCACCAAAGCAGGAGGCGCAGACGCAGCTTCAGGAGGTGGCGCGTGCCAAGGCCGAGGCTAAGCGTCGTGCTGCGTTGGAGGGGCAGGGTGACCTTTTTGCGATGTTCGATACCCCTGCTGCTGCGCCCGCAGAGCCTGTTGCGGTGGTTGAGGAGGTTGCAGAGATTGAGGGCTTTGCTACGCTTGCAACAACAAAGCACGACTATCGTATCGTAAACAATGCCAGTGAGTTGCAGGAGTTGGTTGCCTATTTGACGACATTTGCGGAGTTCTGCTTCGACACCGAGACTACGGGCGTAGACCCCAACACTTGTCGCATCGTGGGCATGTCGTTTGCTGCCGAACCTTTCAAGGCGTGGTACCTGCCCTTCGGCGATGCAAACCGCGAGGAATATGTAAAGATATTGCGCCCATTGTTTGAGAATGAGGCGATTGCGAAGATTGGTCAGAACATTAAATTCGACCTTATGGTGCTTGCGAAGTTGGGCATCGCGGTACGAGGCAAGAAGTTGGATACCATGCTTATGCACTACCTGCTCGACTCGGAGTCGCGCCATAATATGGACTTCTTGTCGGAGCGTTACCTTAACTATTCGCCTATTGCGATTGAGACCCTTATCGGCAAGGGTGCGAAGCAGTTGACGATGGATATGGTTGGCGTTGAGCGAGTTGCGGAGTATGCAGCCGAGGATGCCGACGTTACATTGCGCCTGAAGCATGTTCTCTATCCCGAGGTGGAGAAGATGGCTATGCTCGACCTGTATCACAACATCGAGGCTCCGATGATTGACGTGCTTGCCTCGATGGAGATGGCGGGCGTGACGGTAGATTGCGAGGCCCTGGCGCGCTATTCCGTGGAGTTACGCGAGATGCTGCAACGCCTTGAGAGCGAGGTGCGCGAGATGGCGGGGGAGCCCGCGCTCAACATCAACTCATCGCGTCAGCTTGGCGAGGTGCTTTTTGGCAAGTTGCGCATCACGGACAAGCCCAAGATGACCAAGACCAAGCAGTTCTCAACCGAGGAGGAGTACCTGCAGGGCTTTGCGCACGACTTCCCCATTGTGAGCAAGATATTGGAGTATCGTGGCGTAAAGAAGTTGCTCTCGACCTATGTCGAGGCGTTGCCCGAGTTGGTAAACAAGGAGACAGGAAAAATACATACATCATATAATCAGGCGGTTACGGCTACGGGTCGACTCTCTTCGACAAACCCCAATTTGCAAAATATCCCCGTGCGCGATGCCTTGGGTAAGCCCATCCGTGCTGCCTTCGTGGCATCCGATGCCGAGCATACGCTGGTTGCTGCCGACTACTCGCAGATTGAATTGCGATTGATGGCGCACTTGAGTGGCGACGAGGCTCTTATCGAGGCCTTCAAGCAGGGCGAGGATATCCACGCTGCGACTGCCGCACGCCTCTACAACAAGGGTGTTGCGGAGGTATCGAGCGATGAGCGTCGTAGCGCCAAGACCGCGAACTTCGGTATCATCTACGGCATCTCGGCATTTGGCCTTGCACAGCGCCTCGATATCTCAAATCGCGATGCCAAGGAGCTTATAACCAACTATTTCGAGACATATCCAGGTGTTAAACGCTATATGGACGATGCTGTGGCGAAGGCTACGACGGAGGGCTATGTCGAGACGATGTTTGGTCGTAGGCGCACGCTTCACGACATCACATCATCAAACCGCACGGTGCGTGGTCTTGCGGAGCGCAACGCCATAAATGCCCCTATTCAGGGCTCGGCAGCAGATATCATGAAGCTCGCCATGGTGGAGATATACCGCCGTTTCGAGGCCGAGGGTATACGCTCGAAGATGATTATGCAGGTGCACGATGAGGTTGTCGTAGATACGCTCAACGAGGAGCTCGAGAGCGTGAAGCGCATAGTAAAGGAGGCGATGGAGAGTGTGGCCAAGTTGAGCATACCCCTTATTGCTGAGGTAAATAGCGCATCAAACTGGCTCGATGCCCACTAATAGAGGTCGGTTCGCCCTGCATTTTTGTCAGTTCGCCCCACGATTTGTGGCGCTTTGCGGGATTTTTGCACTCGGCGTAAATAAAATTTATTACCTTTGTAATAAAGAGAGGCCGACCCGCGTTGGGTTTGTGAGCTGATAACATTGAAGTAACAACTAAAATATAGAGTCATGAAAAGGTCACTTATAATATTGCCGATTGTTGCGATGGCATTCGCACTCTCGGGATGCACGGCGATGTTCAACTCGGCGGCATACGGAACAAGCGATCTCTATAGGAC
>JAZRAT010000054.1:0-3420 GCA_045634725.1 Alistipes sp.
GTAATGGTTAAAAGGCGTTGCCTTTTTTGAGAAGGGTCTAAAGAGACGAGAGAGACGGAAGAGACGACAACGAGGTCGGGTATCACAGAAATCTCCCTGCCGTCTCTGTTGTCTCTGCTCTCGCCTTAATCGCAAAGTTCACCTTTCGCTTTTCGGTTTTCACTTTTTTTTTATTATCTTTGTATAATATTTTATACAATAGCAAATTATGAGGCGGTCGCTATTTCAACATATACTACGTTGGTTGCCTGCGGAGATGGCACAGACGGTGCGTATGGCTATGCTCGGCATGGTAGGTAAGATGCCTTTGGGCAAGTGGTTGCTCAGGCGATGCTACGCCCCACCCAAGGAGGGGTTGGAGCGCGAGGTATTTGGCATTCACTTCCGCAATCCGCTTGGTGTAGGCTCTGGCTTTGATGCCAACGGCGATAGGCTCGCGGAGCTATCGGCATTAGGCTTCGGCTTTGTGGAGATAGGCTCTGTGGTGCCACGTCCACAGCCGGGAACACCGCGTCCACGCATCAAGTATCTGCGTAGGGAGCGCTCCTTTGTCGACAACTCAGGCTATCCGAGTCGCGGCATGGAGTATGTGCTACGCAAGGTGCGCAAGCGTACCAAGCACACCGAGGACCTTGTTATAGGTTGCAACATCGGTAAGCTCACAGCCTCGCACGTGGACAACGCCCCCAAGGAGTATCTGCGTGTCTTCCGCAATATGTATCAGTATGTCGACTTCTTCGTCATCAACATCGCCTGCAACACTGCGGCTAAGCGCTTTGTGCCACGCACACGCGAGGAGATACTTGCCCTTATAGAGCCACTATTTAAGTTCCGTCGTGGTCAGCTCGACTACCGCCCCATATTATTGAAGATATCGCCCGACCTCACGCAAGAGGAGCTTGATACCGTCATCGACATCCTTATCGAGACCCCTCTCGACGGCATCGAGGCTGTGGCGGGGTCGCTCGACCTTATGCCTGAGTTTAAGGGTGCGGCAACGGGTGCTATGCTTACCCAGCGCGCCATAGATGTTGTGCGATATATTGCCGAGCGCACCGAGCATAACTACCCTATCATCGGCTCGGGTGGCTCTATGACCCCCGACGACATCGAGGCTATGATGAGGGCAGGAGCATCGCTCGTAACGCTCAACTCTGGTATCAAAGAGAATGGCTTCAAACTACTAAGAAAGGGCGCAGAGCGCATAAAAAAGTAGAGATAGTATGAATGCAACGATAATAACCATTGGCGACGAGATTCTTATTGGTCAGATTGTAGACACCAACAGCGTATCTATCGCCAAGCACCTCAACAACATAGGCATCACGGTAGCGCAGAAGCTATCCATAGGCGATGCGAAGGATGTCATCGTGGAGAGCCTCACAAAGGCTATGACCACCACCGACGTAGTTATCGTTACGGGTGGCTTAGGTCCTACGAAGGATGATATCACGAAGTACACCCTCGCCCAGATGTTCGACTCGGAGTTGGAGTACAACGCCACCGAGGGCGAGCATATACGCGCACTTTTAGAGCGCAGGGGCATACCCTTTACCGAGCTAAATCGCGGTCAGGCGATGTTGCCTAAGTGTTGCACCGTGCTACACAACGCCCATGGCACAGCACCAGGCATGTGGTTCGACACCCCACGCGGTGGCGCTTTAGTGTCGCTACCGGGTGTACCCTTCGAGATGGAGCATCTTATGGCGGATGAGGTTATCCCACGCCTTGAGGAGCGATACAAACTAAGTAGCATCGTCCACTCCACGCTTATCACACGCGGTATCCCCGAGTCGTTGCTTGCCGAGCGCATCGAGGGCTGGGAGGATGCCCTACCCGAATGGTTGCATCTTGCCTACCTACCAGCACCCAATGTGGTGCGTCTGCGCCTCTCGGCATACGATGTTGAGCGCGAAGAGGCAGCGAGCGAGATAGCACACCAATTTGAGCTACTGCGCGCGATTATAGGCGACAATATCGTAGGCTTCGAGGGTGCTACCGTAGAGCAACATATACACCGCATCCTCACCGAGAGGGGGCAAACGCTCGCCATTGCCGAGAGTTGCACTGGTGGCGCTATAGCCTCGAAGTTTACCGCTATGGCGGGAGCTTCAACATACCTTTTAGGTGGCGTGGTGGCATACTCCAACGAGGTAAAAAGCAATATCTTAGGTGTAGATCCCGTAAGTTTGGCGTGCTTTGGTGCTGTAAGCGAGGTTGTAGCCTTAGAGATGGCAGAGGGTGTACGTCGCATCACGGGTGCGGACTACGCTATCGCCACAACGGGCATCGCAGGTCCTTCGGGAGGCTCGAAACATAAGCCTGTAGGCACGGTATGGATGGCTGTTGCCACCCCCAAGGGCAGTCGCGCTACGATGCGCAACTCTGGCACAGACCGCAGCCAAATCATCTCACGCGCCTCAGCATACGCTATAGAGATGCTATATGAGGAGCTAACCAAACAGAAATAACTAAAACTACTAAATAGCTATGATACGTTCTATTCTTGACACCGATTTGTACAAGTTCACAACTTCGTACGCCTACTTCAAGCTCTACCCAGAGGCTATCGGAACATTTACGTTTAACGACCGCGCTAAGACCGAGTTCGACGACGACTTCTTGGAGGATTTGAAGGCAGAATTGAAGGCTTTGGAGCGCATCGCCCTCTCGGAGGATGAGTTCCAGTATATGAACAAGAACTGCAAATATATACCACAGAACTACTTCGAGTGGCTCACAGGCTTCCGCTTCGACGCCTCGAAGATTAACGTATGGCTCGACGAGGAGCGCCATCTGCAAATCAACGTTACCGACTACATGTATAAGGTTACGTTGTACGAAATACCTATCCTCGCCACCGTATCGGAGCTATTCCACCTACGCAACAGCTACGATGCTGAGGCTATGATTGCCCGCCTTGAGAAGAAGGAGCAGATTGCCCGCGAAAACAACATCATCTTCTCGGACTTCGGCACACGCCGCCGCTTCTCGTACGACGTACAGCGCATGGTGGTTAAGCACCTCAAAAACAACCCTTGTGGCTGTGTCGGCACCTCTAACTGCCACCTCGCTATGGAGTTAGATATGAAGATGATAGGCACCTACCCACACGAGCTACCTATGTTTATCGCTGCTGTGAATGGTGGTCCACGTAACGCCAACTACCTCACTATGGAGGACTGGGTAAAGGTCTACGATGGCTACCTTGGTACTGCCCTAACCGACAGCTTTGGCTCGGAGGTATTCTTCAACAACTTTTCAAAGAAGCACGCCTGGCTCTTCGACGGTGTGCGCCACGACTCGGGCGACCCTATCGCATTTATCGACCTCGCTATCAAGCGCTACAAGGAGCTTGGTATCGACCCTATGACAAAGAGTATCGTCTTTAGCGACTCGCTCAACTTCGAGAAGTGCGTC
>JAZRAT010000055.1:0-1606 GCA_045634725.1 Alistipes sp.
GGATAGTGAACTTGTATTGAAATACTTCCCAGATATTACACCTCGCCAGCAGGAGCAGTTTGCAAAGCTTGGCGAGTTGTACAATGAGTGGAATGCGCGTATAAATGTGGTGTCGCGCAAGGATATGGAGCATCTATACACGCGCCACATTCTTCACTCGTTGGCTATCGCTAAGGTCTGCCAGTTTAGTGTTGGTGCTAAGGTTGTGGATATTGGTTGTGGCGGAGGCTTTCCGTCGGTGCCACTTGCTATCCTATTCCCCGAGGTAGAGTTTGTAGGTGTAGACTCTATCGGTAAGAAGATTAAGGTTGTTGAGGGGGTTGCTGAAGGTGCTGAGATTAAGAATTTGCGCGCTGTGAACTCTCGTGCCGAGCAACTTGGCGAGAAGTTCGATTATGTCGTGTCGCGTGCTGTTACCGAGATGTCTAAGTTTATGCCTTGGGCATGGGCATTATTGCGGAAGGGCGAGGCTGGAACACTCAAAAATGGTATTCTATACCTTAAGGGTGGCGATTTAGCGGAGGAGCTTGCTCTAACACGTCGCAGATGGGATGTCCACGATATAGGTGCGATGTTCGATAATGAATTTTTTGAGACTAAGCGTGTGGTTTATACACCATACGATGGTAAGTAGCGTTATATAACTATGATGGCGGGATATAGACTTACGACTGCTTCCGAACGTGAGGCGTTGTTACTTCGAGGCTGTTATGCCGAAGAGTGGGATAGAGTTTTGGTGTCTGAGGATTTCAGCATCGAGCAGTTGCGTCATGTCCGCTTTGAGGGCAGTGTAACCATTGGCTCCAATACCCGCATCAGTGATTCTACGATATCGAACTATCATATTGGTAGCAACTGCATTATAGATGATGTGTTGCGTATGGAGTGCCGCAGTGAGTCCTCGTTTGGTGAGGGTGTGAGCGTGGCAGCGGTAAATGAGAATGGCGGTCGTACGGCACTTATCTATAGGGAGCTAACAGCGCAGATTGCCTATCTTATGACTATGATGCGTAACCGTCCGAAGATGGTTGAGGCTCTTAACCATATGATCGAAGAGCGAGCCAAGGAGCATCTCTCGAATATGGGTCGTGTGGGCGATAATAGCACGGTGCTTGGTGCAAGATTTATCCGCGAGACTATCATCGAGAGTGATTGTCGTGTCGAGGGTGTTTCGCACCTCGAAAATGGTACTATCGGTAGTCGTTCATACGTTGGTATTGATGTGCGTGCGCACAACTTTATTATAGATAACGATGCTCATGTGAGCGGTGCTTCGAGCCTTGAACGTGCCTTTGTTGGAGAGAAGTCGGTGGTGGATAATGGCTTTACGGCGATAGATACGTTGATGTTTGCTAACTGCCACTTCGAAAATGGTGAGGCGGCATCGGTCTTTGCGGGACCATTTACCGTGTCGCACCATAAGTCGTCGTTGTTGATTGCTGGTATCTTCTCCTTCTTTAACGCCGGTAGTGGTACAAACCAGTCGAACCACCTCTTTAAGAGTGGTGCGGTGCATCAGGCGGTACATCAGCGCGGTAGTAAGTTCGGAAGTAGTGCCTATGTTATGTCGCCAGCTATTGAAGGACCTTATACAGTAATTCTTGGT
>JAZRAT010000056.1:0-6968 GCA_045634725.1 Alistipes sp.
CAAAAATTCGCGCGCGTGTGAACATATTTATTAGAAATATTTTACTACCTTTGTCGAGTTATGGAGAATTTTGTAGTATCAGCACGCAAGTATCGTCCCGCAACCTTCGCTTCGGTTGTCGGACAGCGTCATATAACATCAACTTTGAAGAACGCCATCGAGCGTGGTCAGTTGGCACATGCCTACCTCTTCTGCGGTCCTCGCGGTGTGGGTAAGACAACCTGTGCGCGTATCTTCGCCAAGGCTATCAACTGTCTCAATCCACAGTCGGGTGAGGCGTGCAACGAGTGTGAGTCGTGTCGTTCGTTCAACGAGGGTCGCTCGCTCAATGTCCACGAGCTCGATGCCGCATCAAACAACTCTGTGGATGACATCCGCAACCTCATCGAGCAGGTGCGCATCATCCCACAGCAGGGTCGCTACTCGGTCTTCGTCATCGACGAGGTGCACATGCTCTCGTCTGCGGCGTTCAACGCCTTCCTCAAGACCTTGGAGGAGCCTCCCCAGCACGCCATCTTTGTGCTTGCAACAACCGAGAAGCATAAGATTATACCCACCATCCTCTCTCGCTGTCAGATCTACGACTTCAACCGCATCAGGGTTGAGGATGGCGTGGAGTATCTGCGCTATATCGCTACGAAGGAGGGTGTCGAGGCTGATGACGAGGCACTCAACCTCATCGCACACAAGGCCGATGGTGGTATGCGTGATGCTCTGTCGATGTTCGACAAGGCGGTGTCGTTCTGTGGCGCCAAGCTCAACTATAAGGATGTGGCATCTACGCTCAACGTCCTCGACTACGACACCTACTTCAAGGCTACCGATTTGCTCCTCGCGGGCAACTATGTCAATGCCTTGATGCTCTTTGATGAGGTGTTGTCCAAGGGCTTCTCGCCCCAGGTCTTCGTATCGGGATTGAATGCCCATATGCGCGACCTGTTGATGGCCAAGGGCCCTGCGGTATCGCTTGTAGAGTTCACGGGTACGCTTGTTGAGAGGTATAAGGCTCAGGCGGCGGCATGCAACGAGATGTTCTTGTTCAACGCCATAGCATTGCTCACGGAGGCGGACGGAAAGATACGACAGTCGTCAAATCAGCGATTGCTTGTGGAACTGGGACTCATGAAGATTGCGGGTCTCGGTCAAAAAAAAAATGACGAGGTAGGGTCGCTCTCTCTTGATGAGTTTGAACCGCTTACCTATGCTACGAACTTCGCCCTTGCCGACTTCGTTCAGGTGGCGCCACAACCCGCACCACAACCCGCACAGGTAGCACAGCAACCCGTACCACAGCCAACGCCACAACCCGTTCAGTCCGCGGTAGCACCACAATCCGCACAAGCACCTACTCAAGCGCCCGCACAAGCGCCCGCACAAGCGCCCGCACAAGTGGCATCCCAGCCTATACCCCAACCCGAAGCGGTGGAGACGCCAAGTGCCACGGTTGCAGAGAGGGTGGAGGCGAAGCCTGGTTTGAGGCGTGCGCAGCGCAAGACGACATCTGCGGGTGTATCGCTCAGTGGATTGCTCAATGGCGATGCCCTCACGGCGACAGAGAGGGCGGCAATGGAGGCAGCAAAGAGCGAGGAGGTGTACATCGACCCATCGTGCGAGGAGAAGATTTCGCTCAAGCGAGATGCTATTGTCGAGCGCCTCAAGCGTGAGCGCCCACGCATAAGCGTCGCCTTCATGAACTTCAGCGTCGAGGGCAATGTTGTGCGAATGGCAGTTCCCTCGCGCGAGTTGCACGACGAGATTATGTACGAGAAGGCCGACCTGCAGCGCGTCATCGCCGAGATTAGTGGCGTAAGGGGTCTTATCGAGATTGAGGTCGATGTCAACGAGCAGATTAGGGCGTCGCGCCCCATCACGCTTGAGGACAGACTGAAGCATCTGGTGGCGAAGAACGAGCGACTGGTCGAAATGATTGAGCGCATGAAACTCGATGCAGAGTAGTGCAATAAGTTAATAATCAGTGAAATAGGATAACTAAAACATAAACAAAAGAATGAAAAACTTTATTGAAGAACTTGAGTGGCGCGGTATGATTCATACCGTTATGCCTGGTGCTGATGAGGAGCTTAAGAAGGGTATGGCTTCGGCATACCTCGGTATCGACCCCACGGCAGACTCACTCCATATCGGTCACCTTGTGGGTGTCATGATTTTGAAGCACTTCCAGATGTGTGGTCACCGCCCCATCGCCCTTATCGGTGGTGCAACGGGTATGATTGGCGACCCCTCGGGTAAGTCACAGGAGCGCAACCTCCTCGACGAGGCTACATTGCGCCACAACCAGGAGGCCATCAAGAACCAGCTCTCGAAGCTCATCGACTTCGACTCTGAGGCCGAGAACAAGGCGATACTTGTGAACAACTACGACTGGATGAAGGAGTTTTCGTTCCTTGAGTTCGCGCGTGACATCGGTAAGTGCATCACTGTTAACTACATGATGGCGAAGGACTCTGTTAAGAAGCGCTTCAATGGCGACGGCGACGGTATGTCGTTCACGGAGTTCACATACCAGCTCTTGCAGGGCTACGACTTCTTGCACCTCTACAAGGAGTATGGCTGTAAGTTCCAGCTCGGTGGCGCAGACCAGTGGGGTAACATCACCACAGGTACGGAGCTTATCCGCCGTAAGCTCGGTGGCGAGAACGAGGCATTCGCAATCACCTGCCCACTTATCACCAAGGCTGACGGCACAAAGTTCGGTAAGACCGAGAGCGGTAACGTATGGCTCGATGCACGCTACACTTCGCCCTACAAGTTCTACCAGTTCTGGCTCAACGTAAGCGACGAGGACGCCAAGCGTTATATCAAGATTTTTACATTGCTTGACCGCGAGACTATCGAGGCCCTTATCGAGGAGCACGACGCAGCGCCCCACTTGCGCGTATTGCAGAAGCGTCTTGCGGAGGTGCTCACCGAGACCATCCACTCGAAGGAGGAGCTCGAGAAGGCTCAGGCTGCGACAAACATCCTCTTCGGCAACGCTACATCCGAGGCATTGCGCTCGTTGGATGAGGCTACATTGTTGCAGGTGTTCGAGGGTGTGCCACAGTTCACCATCACTCGTGCCGACATGGAGAAGCCCTTCGTGGACATCGTGGCCGAGGCTTGCAAGGTGTTCCCCTCAAAGGGCGAGTGCCGTAAGATGATTCAGGGTGGTGGCGTGCAGCTCAACAAGGAGAAGGTGCAGGATGCTATGCGTGGCGTGAGCGAGGCAGACCTCATCGCGGGCAAGTACCTCTTGGTGCAGCGCGGTAAGAAGAACTACTACCTCATCACTGTTGAGTAAGGAGTGTAAAACGCTGAATAATAGTCTAAAAACGTGAATCCAATATACACCATACGCCTTGACGGCATCTACGTACGCGCCTTTCATGGTTGCTACGACCTCGAGCAACAGGTGGGCAACCGCTTTCGTGTGGACATTGTCATCCGCACTCCGCTGGGCGACCTCCCCGCTACGGACGACGTGACACAGGCGGTGAACTACCTGACCGTATTCGAGATTGTGGAGCGCACCATGCAGCGCACACAGCGCACCATAGAGGCTGCGGCATCGAACGTAATCGCGGCGATTAAGGAGGCCTTCCCCCAGATTGTGGAGGTGGAGTGCACCGTGGCGAAGATTGCCCCACCCCTCGGTGGCAAGATTGACAAGGTGAGTGTAACATTAATTGGCTAAACATTATGGCAGACAATAGTGCAAAGCGCGGAGGCTTTGGTGGCAAGCTCGCCGCCATCCTCGCTGCCGCAGGCTCGGCAATCGGCCTGGGCAACATCTGGCGTTTCCCCTACATCACTTCGGAGAATGGTGGTGGCGCATTTATCATCATCTATCTTGGCTGTATCCTTCTGTTGGGATTGCCACTGCTCATCGCGGAGTTCTCGGTGGGTCACAACACCAAGAAGAACCCCGTGGATGCCTTTGCGTCGATTAGGCGAGGCTGGGGATGGCTCGGTGCCATGGGCCTCATCTCGGTGACCCTCATCATGGGCTACTACTTCGTCATCGCGGGCTGGACCATAAACTACACCATCGCCTCGGCTACAGATGCCATAGGCAGTGACTTTGGTGGTTTCTTCGAGACCTTTACGACGGGCACATGGCAGCCATTGCTCTATACCTACCTCTTCATCGTCGCTAACCATGCCATAATCTCGGGTGGTGTGCAGGGTGGCATCGAGAAGGCATCGAAAATCATGATGCCCCTGCTCTTCGCTATCCTCATCGTGTTGGCCGTCTACTCGTTGTGGTTGCCCGAGGGTCGTGAGGCGTTGGGCAATGTCTTCACTCCCGACTTCTCTAAGGTATCGGGCTCGACGTTCCTTGCTGCGATGGGTCAGGCATTCTTCACCCTCTCTATCGGCATGGGTGCTATGCTCATCTACGGCTCATACTTCAAGGATGGAACCAAGATTGCGGGCACGGCAATCAGCGTGGTGTCGTTGGATACCATCGTTGCGCTCATGGCTGCGGTCATCATCTTCTCGGCAGGTGTTGAGAATGAGAGTGGCCCACAGCTGGCATTTGTCGCTATGCCCAAGGTCTTCTCTCAGATGCCCATGGGTAACGTTTGGGCTACGCTCTTCTTCGTGCTCCTGGCACTCGCGGCGATATCTTCGACCATCTCCATGCACGAGGCCGTGACATCCTACTTCGTAGAGAAGCGTGGCATGTCGCGCAAGCATGGCGCACGCCTCGTTACGCTCATCGCCCTCGTGTTGGCTACGGTGGCGTCGTTGTCGTTGGGCGACTGGAGCAAGTACACACTTGCGGGCATGAACTTCTTCTCACTCCTTGATAACTTCACCTCTATCGTCATGCTCCCATTGTTGGGCATCCTCACTGCGGTATTCGTGGGCTGGTTGTGGAAGAAGGAGGATATGCGCGCGGAGCTCACGGCAGAGGGTGGCATCGACCGCAAGTCGTACCCCATCATCCGCTTCTTGTTGCGCTGGGTATGCCCCGTGTTGGTATCCGTAGTCTTCGTCTTCGGCATCATCGACTTCGTTAAGAAGCAGACCGCACAACCTGCGGAGGTGGTAACCGAGGAGGTGGCACCCGAGACCATCAACCGCGACACGTTGCGCCTGAGAATCAAGGACCTCGACATCCGTGAGATCTCTGCCGACAAGCACATGTTCAAGCCCGCGAAGCTTACCCCCATATCTGTAAAACAGGACAACAATAACAACAATAACAACTAACAAAGAGAATTATGGCTGATTTCATCTATCAGGAGCCCTATCCTATCCAGGCGGATAAGACAGAGTATCGCCTTCTCACGAAGGACTATGTAAAGGTTGTAGAGTGCGACGGACGCAAGATCTTGAAGGTAGACCCCAAGGGTCTCGAGCTCTTGGCTAAGGAGGCTTATGCCGACGTATCGTTCTACTTGCGCGCCTCACACCTCCAGAAACTCGCTAACATCCTCAAGGATCCCGAGGCAACAGACAACGACAAATTTGTGGCTTACACCATGCTCTTGAACCAGTGCGTGGCGGCAGAGGGTCAGTTGCCCACTTGCCAGGATACAGGTACTGCAATCTGTATCGGTCACAAGGGTGAGGATGTATACACCGGCGCTAACGACGCTGAGTGCATCTCACGCGGTGTCTACGAGACATACAAGGAGCGCAACCTCCGCTACTCACAGGTTGTTCCCTTCACTATGACCGAGGAGAAGACCTCTGGCACTAACCTCCCCGCACAGATCGACATCTACGCTGGTCACCCTGGCATGGAGTATGAGTTCTTGTTCATCACTAAGGGTGGTGGCTCGGCCAATAAGACATTCCTCTACCAGCAGACCAAGGCTCTCTTGAACGAGGAGTCGTTGACAAAGTTCATTAAGGAGCATATCCTCGACCTCGGTACTTCGGCATGTCCTCCCTACCACCTCGCATTGTGTATCGGTGGTACATCTGCGGAGATGTGTCTCTCAACAGTTAAGAAGGCCTCTGCGGGCTACCTCGACGAGCTCCCAACATCGGGTAACGAGGGTGGCCGTTGCTTCCGCGACCTCGAGTGGGAGGCAAAGGTGGAGAAGATTTGCCAGGAGATTGGCCTCGGCGCACAGTTCGGTGGTAAGTACTACGTTCACGACGTACGCGTAATCCGTGCTCCCCGCCACGCTGCATCATGCCCCGTTGCTATCGGCGTAAGCTGCTCTGCAGACCGTAACATCAAGGCTAAGATTACACCCGAGGGTATCTTCCTCGAGCAGCTCGAGAAGAACCCCGCACGCTTCCTCCCCGCTGAGGCTCCCGCAATGTCGCCCGCAGTGGACATCGACCTCGACGAGGGTATGGACAAGGTGCGCGAGATTCTCTCAAAGTACCCCATCAAGACACGTCTCAACCTCAAGGGTACACTCGTTGTGGCTCGTGACATCGCACACGCCCGCATCAAGCAGATGCTCGACGAGGGTAAGCCTATGCCCGAGTACTTCAAGAAGCACCCCGTATACTACGCAGGTCCCGCAAAGACCCCCGCAGGCATGGCGTCAGGCTCATTCGGTCCTACAACAGCAGGCCGTATGGACCCATACGTTGACCTCTTCCAGAAGGCTGGTGGCTCTATGGTGATGGTAGCAAAGGGCAACCGCTCACAGCAGGTTACCGACGCTTGTAAGGCTAATGGTGGCTTCTACCTCGGCTCTATCGGTGGTCCCGCAGCTATCCTTGCTAAGAACACTATCAAGAGCGTTGAGGTCGTAGACTTCGAGGAGCTCGGCATGGAGGCAGTACGCAAGATTTACGTTGAGAACTTCCCTGCCTTCATCATCGTAGATGATAAGGGTAATGATTTCTTTGCCGACTACGCACATTAAAATCGTATAGCAGGGTTATTTCGGCGTCTGGCTCGTTGGTGAAATCCTCACATACTTCTTGTATGCTGCGGTTTCACCAACTTCGACCAGCCACCAAACTAACCCCGCTCTCCAATTTTAATT
>JAZRAT010000057.1:0-47764 GCA_045634725.1 Alistipes sp.
GCCTCCGACTTCCTTGTAGATGTCGCGCAGACGATCCGACATGAAGTATTGGAACACGCCGCGCAGCAGCATATACATCGAGAATGCCAACCAGATAGCGTTGTTGCCTATCGCCCAGCGTGTGCCGTAGAGCAGTACGAAGAAGCATATCGATGCTCCGATCATCGAGTTACGCATGATGCGGCTTCGTGTAGCTCCCACCATAATGCCATCCATGACAAAGGGCATGGCGGCAGCTAGTGGGATAAATATTATCCAGCCTATGTACTCCTCAGCAACACTCTGTAGCGTAGCAACGTTGCCCTGCTCGGGGCTTACCAGTAGTGCGAAGATGTCGCGCCACCAGCCGATGTAAACGCCTATGAATATGAACGATATGGCAAAACACCAGATAAGACATAGCTTGATGCATCGTCTTAGTGAGTTGGCATCGCGAGCTCCGATAAATCGTCCTGTTAGGGCCTCTGCTGCGTAGGCAAAGCCGTCGTTCATGTAGGAGAACAGTGTGAATAGCTGGAGTAGTATGGCGTTGACAGCCAGAATGTTCTTATCTCCACTATCTGCCGATGCCTTTGTGAAGAAGGTGTATACGGCAACAAGGCAGAAGGTGCGAATGATGATGTCGCCATTGATGGCAAAGAAGCGGCGCATGGCACCTAGGTCGAATACCTCGCTACGGCTAACGCGCACCAGATGCTTGCGGTACTTGGTGGTGATTATGATGACCATGATCACCACACCTGTCCACTGTGCCACCACCGAGCCGAGTGCTATGCCCTCGAGTCCCATGGTGCCAACGATCGAGAATAGGTAGCTGCAAGCGATGTGTATGAGGTTTACGACGATTGCCACAGCCATGGGTATCACGGCATTCTGCATGCCTGTGAGCCAGCCGTTGAAGGCAAAGAGCATGATGCCCGCAGGTACTGCCCAGATGCGAGTGTAGAAGTACTTTGCTATGATGCTATCGAGCGATACGTCGTCGGTGCTCATAAATCGTATCGAGAGCTCGCCAATGGGGTATTGCAGCATGAAGGCAACAAGGCCAACACCCAGAGCCACAACTATCGAACGCCAGAGCATCAGCGTAGACTCTCGGTCATCTCCTGCGCCGTAGGCCTGTGCTGTTAGACCGCTTGTGCCCATGCGTATAAACGAGGTGTTCCAGTATATGAAGTTGAAGATCGTGACACCTATCGATAGTGCGCCGATGGTCGTTGCAGCGTCGTCACCACCCACACGCCCCGCGATGATGGTTGAGGCAATGCCCATGAGTGGTACGGTGATGTTCGATATGATGTTGGGTACGGCTATGCGAAGTATATCTCTATTCATCTTATACGGTTATTACGTGGTGCAAAGGTAATATATTTCGTGGTTTTTGGCATAAATTTTGTAAAAGTTTGTAAACATCGGAAAAATGGTTACCTTTGCGGCGCATTATTTTTATATAAAGTATTTATTAACAATGAAAAGCAAGAACTCAGACTCAACAAATGTACTCTCACGCTTTGGTCGTGATAAGCGTCAGCGTATAGGCTCTGCGGAGCGTGTTGAGCGCAATCCTCGTCCTCGCCGTGAGGCAGATAATGAGGGTTTCAGCAACCAACGTGCCAAGAGCACACCATCTAGCGAGCGACGTTCGTCGTTCAACCCCCACTTTACATCGGACAATCGTCTTCGTCCTGAGTACGAGCGTGGCAACCGCGAGGAGCGCGGCTTTAGCTCAGATCGCCCACGTCGCACCGAGGAGCGCGGTTTTAGCTCAGATCGCCCACGTCGCAGCGAGGAGCGCGGCTTCAATTCAGAGCGTCCACGTCGCACCGAGGATCGTGGCTTTAGCTCAGAGCGTCCACGTCGCTCTTCAGAGCGCAGCAATAATTCGGAGCGTCCACGTCGCAGCGAGGAGCGTAGCTTTAACTCGGAGCGTTCGGAGAGCCGTCCACGCCGTACCGATAGCCGCAAGGGTGGCTTTGGTGCTTCGCAGGAGGGTCGTTCACACTCAGCCGATGGTAAGAAGCGCAGCTTCGCACCACGTCGTGATGACAAGCCACGCACATATCCTAAATATAACCCTAATAAGCAGACAGGCGAGATGCGTCTTAACCGCTTTATCTCGCAGTCAGGCGTATGCTCACGTCGTGAGGCTGATGACTTTATCCTTGCTGGAGTAGTCACCGTAAATGGTCAGGTGGTAACCGAGCTTGGTACTAAGATCCTCCCTACCGACGAGGTGCGCTTCAACGATGAGAAGCTTCAGGGCGAGAAGAATGTATACCTTGTACACAACAAGCCAAAGGGCTATGTGACATCGCTCGACGACCCACATGCCGACAAGACTGTGATGGACCTTGTGCGCGATGCTTGTACCGAGCGTGTGTATCCAGTAGGTCGTCTTGATAAGAACTCTCTCGGCCTACTCCTTATCACTAACGATGGTGACATCACACGTCAGCTTACGCACCCATCATACCACAAGAAGAAGATCTACCAGGTGACACTCGATAAGGCACTCACACGTGCCGACATGGATACTCTCACCGAGGGTATCACCCTTGAGGATGGCGACATCTTTGCTGATGAGATCGCCTATGCATCTGAGGATAAGCACACTGTAGGCGTTGAGATCCACTCAGGACGTAACCGTATCGTGCGTCGTATGTTCGAGCACCTAGGCTACACCGTGCAGAAGCTCGATCGTGTCTACTATGCAGGTCTTACCAAGAAGAATCTTAAGCGTGGTGCATGGCGTTTCCTAACTAAGGATGAGGTTATGCGACTTAAGACGGGTCAATACGAGTAATTTTTGATGATAAGGCCGCATCTGTGACCTCTCAATCATTGGGCTGAATAGGAAATACGTCAAGTATGTCCTATCCAGCCCAATCTCTTAATCGAGGTCACATCTGCGACCTTCTAATCAAAAATTTTCGATGATAAGGCAGACATCTACTGCCGCTAGCAAAAAAGTGCCACCAATGGGACGTACCCAAGTACTACCCATCGGTGGGATTTTTGCCGAGCGTTGTATCTGCAGCCTTCTAATCAAAAATTTTCGATGATAAGGCAGACATCTACGACCTTTATCTAATCTTCTGTCGCGCTACTGCGCACCGAGCAAAGCCTCCAATCTGTCGACATCCTCGTCCGTTGTGGACCAGCTGGTGACAAACCTAACGATGCTCTCTTTATCGCCGCGGGGACCCCAATAGTCGAACGAGGCCTCGCGACGTAGGTCGTCGATAAGCGTGTTGGGGAGGCGGAAGAACTGCTGGTTGGTCGTTGAGGCGATAATGGGCTCATAGCCCGCCTTGCCAAATATCTCGCGCAGGCGCATAGCAAGACGCACGCCGTGGCTGCCAATGCGCTCGTACAACCCATCTCTGAAGAGCGTGGCAAACTGCACGCCGAGTAGTCGTCCCTTAGCCAAGAGCGCTCCATGTTGCTTGACGAGTGGAAAGAGGTTCTTAAGCAGCGAGCGATTATTCACCACCACAGCCTCACCGAAGAGCGTGCCCACCTTTGTGCCACCAATATAGAATATATCTGCCAGGCGCGCAAGATCCGTAAGCTTAAAGTCGGCATTCGGAGCGCAAAGGGCATAGCCTAGGCGCGCACCATCAATGTATAGTGGTATGTCGTGCTTGTGGCACACCTCGCTAAGTGACTTAAGCTCCTCGAGCGAATAGAGTGTGCCATACTCGGTAGGTTGCGAGATGTAGAGCATGCCTGGGGCGACCATGTGCTGGTAGGTCTCGTCCGAGTAGAACTCTGTGATGAAGTGCTCAACGTCCCCAGCTACAACCTTACCCTCGTGGTGGGGTAGTGTGAGCACCTTGTGCCCCGATGCCTCGATGGCTCCCGACTCGTGTACCGCTATGTGTCCACTCTCGGCAGCGAGCACCCCTTCGTGGCGCGCCAGTACTCCATCAATTACCGTGGCGTTGGTCTGTGTGCCACCAACGAGGAACATTATCTCGGCGTTGGCATTCTCTATGGCGCGGCAGATTAACCTACGTGCCTCGGCAGTGTAAGTGTCGTTGCCGTAGCCTGCTGTAAGCTCAAGGTTGGTGCGCACAAGGGCATCTAGCACCTCGGGGTGCGCACCCGCCATGTAGTCTGAGTCGAAGCGTATCATCTCTGCAATTCTATTTATCGTCCTATGATTGCTCTATGTGTGGTTGCCTCTGGTGCGATCATCTGGAAAAACTCCTCGGCAGGGCTTGTCATCTCCTTGCTTAGCACGAAGTTATCGCCATAGTAGACCTCGCTAAGATTGCCCTCTTCATCCTCTGCCATACCCGCGAAGAAGAACTGGTCCTCCTCGTCGAGGCTATAGTACATATCCATGATCTCAGGGTTGTTGGCGTAAGGATACATCAGAAGATCCTCGATGAATGCCTCGTGGCTATACTCGATCTTCATCCAACCCTCATACCACCAGAAGTAGAGCTTGTCGCAAGGGATATTAGTCTTTGCCTCGACAATGGCGACGCACTCGCACTCAGCAAAATAGTTATTGTATCGTGCATCTAGTGCAATGATCTCCTGAGCGTCAAACACTTTAACGATGTCGATAGAGGTGATCTCAACAGCACCCTTAGAAGCCTCCTCCGAGGTGAAGTATAAAGCAAAGAGGTCTGTTGTAGGGATCTGCTTCTCGGCATCAATGCCGAAGGCTATCACTGCATACTCGGTAGATGGCATGAGTGGGGTGAGATTCTCGCTAATCACGCCGGTAAATACCGATGGGAGGAAGTTTTCGATGATTGTTGTCATCATCAGATAGTCATTATCTACTGTTGGGACCTGCTCCTTAGAGATAAATACGCAGGCGTAGCTCTCCTCATTGTTCGAGGGAGTGACTGTTAGTTTTGCGTTGTAGGCTGTAATGTCGCTCACCTCGATGTCGATAGTTAGGTCGCTCTTGCTCATCTCGCCCGATGCGAAGTAGGCTACCGTGGGCACAGAGTTGAGTATAGGGGTCTGATCATCGCTGACGCTGAAGAGAATAATCGAGTATTGCATGTTAGGCTCTAGACGCTCTTCGATGGTCTGCCTGCCTTGCAAGCAGAAATCTTTGGCGGGTATGCCACTGTCGTTAATGAGGGAGTTGAACATGATGTAGGTGTTGTTGCGATACATCTCGATGTATGCTTCACCTACCTCCGTGCCCTCGGGAATATATTCGCGGCTCTGCTCCGATACTATATAATAGTAGTATAGACCATCGTAGCCATTAGGGTCAATGGCGATGTTTGCTACGTTGCCCTTCATTCTCGACTCCACCGAGAACTTTACGTCGGTAAGCTCAGGTGTTGTAGTCTTTAGCTCGGCGTAGGCGATCTCTGTTGTAGCCTCATAGCTATCCCCGTTGAATGTTACTCCGTAGCAGTAGACAACATACTCGGTGTTAGGGTAGAGGTTTGTGGCTTTGTAGTCTATCTTGTCGCCGCAAGTAAGCCACTGGGCCTTCTCTAAAAATTCGTGAAGCCCCATGCCATATTGTGCTGCGTAGCTCGATAGGAAGTTGTAGTCATCCTCGAGAAGCTCCTCGCGAGAGTCAATGCCATTGAGCACAAAGTGCTTCTTCTCGGCGAGAAGAAGGATGTACTCCATATCTTTGTCCTTGGGAATTATGTTTAGACTTAGAGAGGTGTGCGCAGTTCCCTCATCGGTAAATGCGAAGTTCTCAAATGTCGGTTTTTGGGGTGTTGGCTCTATTGGGTTGTCGTCGGTCGGGGTGCATGACACGAAAGCCGTGAAGCCCAAAAGAAACACTAGGTTGCGTAGTAATTGTCTCATTATTTTAGTTTTTTATTCATTAACCAGTGGCAAAGATAGTAAAAGATGGTGAAAAATAACAAATATTTCTTATATTTGCGAATAATTCCCAATATTATGAACGAGAACTACCAAGCCCGTATCGATCGTAGCGCAGAGCTATTGTTCGATTATCTCTCGGAGCGAGCTACTTCCGAGGAGGTTAGTCGCATGCGTTTTGCCTTTGACTTTGCACGCGAAGCACACAAGGATCAGAAGCGAAAGAGTGGCGAGCCATTTATCATGCATCCTATAGCTGTGGCGACAATCGTGGCGCGCGAGTTGGAGCTTGGTGACAACCCGATTATATCGGCATTCCTGCACGATGTGGTGGAGGATACCGACTACTCTGTGGAGGATATTCGCTCGCGCTTTGGCGACGATGTGGCATTCTTGGTCGATACCGTAACTAAGCGTAAGAAAGATAGTTACGAACATTCTAAGCAGGTGGATAACTATCGCCAGATACTCGAGTCGGTACACTACGATATTCGTGCACTGCTCATCAAACTTGCCGACCGTCTTCACAATATGCGCACGCTCGATAGTATGCGCCCCGACAAGCAGATGAAGATAGCCGGTGAGACCGACTATTTCTATGCTCCACTAGCCAATCGTCTAGGCTTGTATCACATCAAGACCGAGCTTGAGAACCTCTCGTTCCGCTATCGCTGCCCTCGCGACTTTGCCGATGTCGAGCGCATGCTTAGCGACGAGCGAACCTTGGATCGTCCTCGTCTTGAGCGTTTTACGGCGAAGATAAATGAGATTTTACGCGATGCAAATATCGAAGCACGTACCGAGATACGCTATCGCAAGCCTTATAGCATCTGGCGTAAGATGCAGTCGAAAGGGTGCGACATCAAGCATATCGACGGTAAGCACTACATACGAATCATCTTCCCCAATGGTATCAACCGTAGCGAGAAGGCTATGAGCCTACTTATCTACTCGGCACTCACCGACTACTTTAAGGAGAAGCCAGGTAGCGTTGCCAACTATATCGACGCACCCAAGGAGAATGGCTATCAGAGCTTCCATGTGAAGCTTCTTAGCGAGCAGGGTGTGTGGGAGGAGGTGCATATCTCCTCGGAGCGTATGGTGCGTAATTCGAGGTTGGGATGTGCCGCTGAGTGTACTGGGGAGAATGTGAAGGCGTGGTTGGAGAAGTTTAAGACTCTGCTTCAGGAGATGGCTGCCGACAACCATGGCATGGAGTTTATGGATGGTGTAACGCTGAGCTTCTATAATGATGATATAATGGTCTTTACGCCAAAGGGGCGTGGTGTCATACTGCCCAAGGGGGCTACGGCTCTCGACTTTGCGTTTGAGATCCATAGTGAGGTGGGATCAAAGGCTGTCTATGCGCGCATTAATGGCAAGCTGGAGTCGTTGCGTACGGTGCTTCATCGTGGCGACTGCGTGGAGATTGGTACAGCCGAGGATGCTAAGCCCGAGGCGGAGTGGATGGAGCATGTCTCAACATATCGTGCAAAACGCTATCTGCGAGGCTATTTTGCCAATATGCCGCGCTTGGAGTACGACCGTTGTGACAAGTGTCATCCGCTGCCTGGCGACGAGGTTGTCTGCTTCAAGGCTATGGATGGTAGCGTGGTGCTCCATAAGCGTAATTGTCAGCATGCTATACGCCTTGCTTCGCAGCATGGCGACTCGATTTTGGCGATCAAAAATTTCCCCGAGAACGAGGCCTTCCTATACCCCGTGCGTATCCGCATCAAGGGTATTGATCGCTACCACCTTATGAGTGATCTTATCGACTGCATCACCGATAAGCTACACCTCACCATGTCGTCGCTTGCAACCGAGAATATCGATCGCATTGCGATATGTACCATAGACTTTTCGGTACACTCGCTGCACGAGCTCCAGCAGGCTATGGATAGCATTGCGCATATTGATGGTATTGACGAGGTTATGCGTCTTGACGTGGCGAAAAGCTAATGTCGTAAAACGACGAATATAGAGTAGTGAAGAGATGGCTTTTTTGAGGTCATCTCTTTTGCTCTTTAGAAAAGTGATTTGGTGGGCTGACGGGTGGTTGTAGCTGGCAGCTATTTGTGAAGGGTGGATATGTGTAGATAGGTAGGGTTGATGTAACCATCTTTTTGCGATATTTTGTAATAATCTTCTACGAAGATACGTTAGAAGAGAGAAAAAAATCGTATATTTGCAAGTTGATTATGAAGAGGGCTTTTAACATAGTAATTTTTGCTGCCTTGGCACTCGTGGTGTCATGTGGCGGTGGTGGTGCATTTAGTGGCGATTCTGCCGACGAGCATGTTGTGGCAACGGTTGATGCTAAGGAGCTGTTGCTTAGTGATATAATCTCGGATATGCCCGAGGGTCTTGTTGGTGTCGATAGCGCAACATTCGTGAGAATGTACACTGATAACTGGGTGCTCAACCAGCTTAAGTTGCAGCGTGCCAAGGAGGTGCTTGCCTCGCATGATGACATCGAGGAGCTTGTTGAGGATTATCGACAGTCGCTCATCATGCGTCAGCTCGACCAGTACTATGTCGATCAGAATATCAATACCGACATCACTGAGCGTCAGATTGCTGCCCACTATCGTCTTCACTCATCGCAGTTTAAGCTCGACCACGATGAGGTGCGTGGCGTTATCGTGCGTGTAAGAGAGGAGTTTCGCAATGTTGCAGCTCTCAAGGATGCAATGCGCAATGTGTCGAGTGGCGATATAGCCGAGCTCGGTGCCTTCGTTGAGAAGCACTCGTTGCAGATTACCGACCTCTCGTCGAGCTGGGTGACCTACTCCGACTTTCTGAGCTATCTGCCCACGGTGCGCACACGCTCCTATGATAACCTTCTTCAGCGAGGCTCTGTGCAGAGCATGACCTCGGAGGATATTGTCTTCTACTTTGTCATCACCGACATAGCTCGCAAGGGTAGTGTTGCCCCGCTGGAGAGTGTCGAGGATGATATTCGTCGTATGCTCTACTCGGAGCGTAGATCGGAGATTGTTAACTGCTACGAGCAAGAGCTTAAGTATGAGGGTGTTGAGAGTGGTCGCGTAAAGATCGAGGATGAGGTGTTGTTGCAGTCTATCGGTTGCCGCCCTCAGATCAAGAGTGCTGAGATTAGCGTTGGCGAGGTTTCGGACGAGGTTCAAGAGGAGGATGTGACGCTGGCTCGCGAGTAAGAGGTTAAAGTTTGATTTGTAATGCTAATGTTGTAAGATATGCGTAAGATATTGGTTTTTGCGGTTACTGCCGCGCTTGTTATAACATCGGGAGTGATGGTTGTGGCGCAACGTCGTCAGGTGATGCTCGATAAGGTTGTTGCCGTTGTTGGCGGCTCGTCGATCCTCTATTCGGAGCTTGTGGAGTACTCGGAGGCGTTAGTGCAGCAGCGTCGTCAGATGGGCTACACCTCGGATCGTGATCCTATGCACGAGTCTTTGGAGCAGCTGTTGCAGCAGAAGTTGCTCTACAATCAGGCGTTGTTGGACTCTGTGGAGATCAACAATAACGATGTGAATAGCCGCATCGAGCAGTATCTTCAGATGCTTATCGACGAGGCGGGTGGTATTCAAGCACTCGAGACCCGCGAGCACATGCCTATATTCAACTATCGCGAGATGCTTCGTGCACGATATGAGGAGCAGGCCTACGCCCAGGCTATGCAGAGTCAGGTGATTGGAGGCGTTACGGTTGTCCCTGGCGAGGTGGAGCGTTTCTATCGCAGCGTTGGCAAGGATAGCCTTCCGATGATTGGTGAGCAGTATGTATATGCCCACATCACCAAGTTTCCAGCGTCGATGAACGAGGCTAAGCAGCGTACCAAGGAGCGTCTGCTGGATATGCGTGAGCGAGTGATCACGGGACAGACCAAGTTCTCGACTCTTGCGCGTATGTACTCGATGGATGGTGCTGCGCTCTATGGTGGTGAGATGCAGCCCGCACCATCGTCAATGTATGTGCGCCCCTTTGCCGAGGCTCTCGAGAAGTTGCAGCCTGGTCAGGTGTCGGAGATTGTTGAGACCGAGTTTGGTTTCCACATCATCGAGCTTATCGACAAGAAGAACGAGTTGTATCACTGTCGCCACATCCTGCTTCGTCCTACCTATACTCGCGAGGAGCTGATGCAGCCAGCACGCCAGCTCGATAGCATAGCACGCCTTATTCGTCTTGACTCTCTAACGTTTGAGGATGCGGCACTGCGCTTCTCGGACGATGCCTTGACAAAGATGAATGGCGGTATTGTGTCGAACCACGATATTTTGGCACGTCAGGGCGCCTACGATGGTGCTCGTCTTACGGCTACGCGCTTCCTCAAAGAGGACTTTGGTATGGAGGGTGGTAAGGCCCTTGAGGACTATAACGCGCTGATGCGCCTTAAGGTGGGCGAGATCTCGGATTCGTATCAGACAATGGACTTTATGGGCAATCAGATGTGTAAGATCGTGAAGCTCGTGGAGATCATCCCTCCTCATGTGGCATCGCTCCGAGATGACTATGTGCGCCTCGAGGAGATGGCTCTTATGGCTAAGCGTGAGCGTGTGTTCCGCGAGTGGCTCGACAAGAAGATCGACGCTATGTACATCTATATCGACCCAGCATATCGCTCGTGGGAGTTCGAGAACCGTAAGTGGCTTAAGTAGCCGATATTCAACTTTAGAGTCTTAGAATTAGAAGCATGCACCGTAGAAATATAACAACGCTTGTAGTGTTAATGCTTGTGGCGGGGGTATTCCTCTTTGCCGCGAGTGGTAAGATGTTCATACGCTATGCGACGATGTCCGAAGAGGCGGTTGAGGATGAGGTGTCACCAGTTGTGGCGATGCCCTCAGCTGCGCAGGATCGACGCATGGTCGATATGACTGCCGATGATAGCTACCTTATCGAGAAGGGCGACTCCACGATATTTATCCTCGTGGGTCACTTCGCAGCTCACCATAATGGTGCTGTGATCTTGGCCGATAGTGCTGTGCGTTACTCAAATCAGAGCTTCGAGTGCTTCGGCAATGTGCTTATCAATCAGAACTCTACCTATATCTACGGCGAGCGTGCGGAGTATAACCGTATGAATAACACCGCTAAGGTCTTCTCGCGCCTTGTGAAGGTTGTGGATGAGGATGCGGTGATCTATACCTACGATTGCGAGTTTAACACGGCTAAGTCGCAAGGTGTATTCAGCGGCGGCTGCTATGCCGAGAAGGGCGAGAGCCTTCTTGAGGCTGACCGTGGATATTACAATACCAAGACCCACGAGCTCAAGGCGGTACACCGTGTGCAGATGCGTAATGAGACATACGAGGTGTTGAGCGACTCGGTGATATTCAACACTCAGACCGAGGATGCGCAGTACTTCACAAATACCCATATCTGGAACGATAAGGATGAGTATCTCTATGCCGATGCTGGAACCTATACCAAGCGTAGTGACCTTCACCACCTTACGCGTCGTGCCTATATCCTCTCGCCCGAGCGTGAGATATGGAGCGACACGGTGATGTACTATCGTACGGATGGTCACATCATTGCCCGTCGCAATATTCAGGTTGACGACACCACACAGAAGGTGCTCGGTTTTGCCGACTATGCCGAGTGGTGGGATGTGCCGGGTAATGCCTTCTTCACGCGTCGTCCCTCGATGATCAACTACGACCCTGAACTCACCGACTCGATATATCTATCTGCCGACACGTTGTGGCTCTACACTGTCCCTGTGCGTGCCGAGATCAAGCGTGATAGCATCGCTACAGACTCGACAGCAGTTGAGCGTGGCAAGGATGCTGCACCTATGTCGCAGCGTCGCGAGATGGGCGAGCAGATGGCCTCTGGCGAGATCGCTGACGATGGTGGCGAAGCGGAGGTTGATCCGCAGAGCGATGTCGAGGCTGAGGCGTCGGCTGAGGGGGGTGAGCAGATGGCAGCTCCTGAGCTACAGAGTCAGCGACGCTTAGGTGGTCGTGATGCCGAGGTAGGCTCGGAGCGCGGTGAGAAGCGCGAGAGAGGTGATAAGCGTGAGCAGCAGCTCCAGGGTGGCGCGCGACTTGGTGGTGATGATGCACCTCGTGCTGAGGGTCAAGATGCTGTGCGCCAGCCTGCTGATCAGGCAGTGACGGCTGAGGAGCAAGCCCCAGAGGTAGAGCAGGGTGGTGATGCTACTCATGGTGGCATGATTGCTCAGGATGCGGCTGTTGACACCCTCGTGCAGAGCGATTCGCTACGTGTCGATACGTTGCAGCAAGATACAGTACAGTACACCGCTAAGCAGCTTCGTCGTCGTGCTAAGGCGGCACGTCGTGCTGAGCGTGACTCGATAAAGGCGATAGCCAAGGCTGAGCGCGACTCGTTGCTAGCCATCGAGAAGGCATATAAGGACTCGGTGCAGAAGATACGTGACTCGATAGATCGCATAAAGCTCGATACGCTTATCGCTGAGCGCATTGCCCGTAGCTCACGTCTTGCCGACGAGGAGTTGGCGCGTATGGAGCGTGTGAAGAAGAGGGCTGAGGAGCGTCGTCATAGGCGTATCGATAGGGCTAAGGCTCGTGCGGCTTGTCGCGGTAAGGTGTATAAAGGCGAGGACTATACGCTCGACACATTGCAGTCGGGAGATAGTGTCGCTATCGAGATGCGAGATAGCTCGGAGATGGAGATGGCGGCAGACTCGATGATGCGCGACTCGCTCATGGACTCTACGCAGCTCGAGAAGATGATACCTGCCGATAGTGCCTACAAGATGATCAAGGCATATCGCCATGTTAAGATGTTCCGTTCCGATTCGCAGATGATATGCGACTCGCTCGTGACGCTAAATACCGACTCAGTAATTCGTATGTACATCAACCCAGTGATGTGGAACGAGAGCAACCAGATAAAGTCTGACTCGGCGTGGATATATACTGAGCGTCAAAAGCTTACGCGTGCGCACTTCATGGGTGCTCCAATCATGGGTGTCGAGATTGACACGGTATGCTACAACCAGGTGAAGGGCAAGGATATGAATGCCTACTTTGCCAATGGCGCGGTGTATCGCTACGATGTGGATGGCAATGCGCAGACGCTCTACTACATGCAGGAGGAGGGCTCTACGGATGTCACAGCGATGATGTACATCGAGAGCTCGGCGATCAGCTTCTACCTTAATGAGGGGGAGATGGACCACATCACCTTCAAGCAGAATCCCGAGTATGTGCTCTATCCGATGAGCATGATCCCTGAGTCGCAGGTGCGCATCCTCGATGGCTTTGAGTGGTGCGGTGCGATGCGTCCTACGCGCCATGAGATATGCGATCGCTCTAAGCACGCTTCGCGTCGTGAGAGCGTGTCGCAGCTCTCGAAGCCTACATTCCCGATAGTGGAGCGTATCGACTATGATCGTCGTCGACTGGTCGAGAACCGAATGTGGAAGGATCGTCATGAGAGGCTGCCTATCGACATTATCGAGTGGCGTAACTCGTGTCCATCATATAGAAATAGGCGTAGATAAGCTATGAGCAACAAGGTCACTTATTATATAGCATTTTTGTGTTGCACGTTGCTGAGTATCAATGTGCTACTGGCGCAAGATGCCTCTCGATATGAGGGTGTGCGTACTCGCCTTATTGCCTATCCAACGGCTGATGCTGCGCGTGCTCGCTCGTTGGAGCGTCAGCGATACATGCAGCCTATCGTGGAGTGGGAGCGTCTTGACACTCGAAGGCTCACCTCTAAGTTTACGTTCCCATTTTCGTGGCTCGAGCGTCAGGTGTATCTCCGTGTTGAGGATGCCTACCAGCCCTACGAGGTATATGTGAATGGTAAGCTGGCTGGAGCGTCGCGCAATGGCTTCGCGGCGGCTGAGTATAACATCACGAAGCTCTCGAAGGAGGATCTCAACGATGTGGAGCTTCGCCTAAAGTCCTCGGACGATGTCAATGCCATAGAGTGCTTCGAGCGCGATGGTCGTCTGCCCAAGGTCTATATCATCTCGCAGCCTCGCGTGCGCGTGCGGGATATAAAATGGAGTGCCGAGCGAGGTATGGGAGGTGTGGTAAATAGCAACTTCGAGGTTGTCATGCACAATGCAACACTTGGCGATAAACTCTCGACGCTCTACTACGAGCTCTATCTTAACGACACCATACGTCTTGGTGGCGGTAAGCGTGATGTGGCTCTCGGCAAGCGCGGTGTCGACACTATGCGCTTCGGACTACCCATCCCCGACTCGATACTCTGGAGTAGGGATAACCCCCGCCATGTGCGACTCATGCTCAAAAACCGTGTCGAGGGTCGCGATGTGGAGTTCTATGACTTTGATGTTGCACTCCGCGAGTTGCGTTATGCTAATGGTCTGTTTGTGGTTAATGGCGTAGAGCAATCTATTGATTTTCAGGAGTTCTCGCCAGCATCGTCTGTTGATGATATTAGCAATGCCTACAACGCTGGTGTGCGCGCCATACGCTTCACGGCTGGTAGCGTAGCGGACGAGGTGCTTGACTATTGCGATCGTGTGGGTATCTATGTGCTTGTCACTGCACCTGTTAATACCTCCTCATCGGGATTGTCGCGCAAGCGTGGTGGCAACCCCTCGAACGACCCTAAGTGGCGTGAGGATTTCATCTCGCGTGCTCTGGAGATGTACTACTCGGTATGTCGCCATCCATCGCTCTTTGGCTTCTGCATAGCTGATGATAGTGCTAATGGTATCTGCCTGTATGAGAGTTATTTAGCTCTTAAGGCAGTGGTTGATGGTCGCCCGGTGTTCTATCTCGATTGCGAGGGTGAGTGGAATAGCGATCACCTCAAATAGTGGTTGTCGGGTGTAAAATAATTGTCGCACTGCAAAAAAAGATTGCGTAAGGCTACAATATTTGAAAAAAAATATCTATTTTTGTTGTTGATTGTGGTCAGTGTGCAAACCTTATAGTGGCGTTAGTCGGCTATCGTTGAGTACAAGAGTGCCGTAAGGTGGCTATTGGTAGGGGAGCAGAGGCTGCAACGAGAGGGTAATAACTGAACCTAAAAATATAACTAACGTTAAACAATCAAATGAAGCGCATTTTGGTTTTGGGTGCCGGAGGTCAGATCGGATCTGAGTTGGTACCATATCTTCGCTCAATCTATGGTGCATCGAATGTCGTTGCTACCGATGTAAAACACAATGCTGTATTGGCTGAGGCAGGTCCATTCGAGAGCCTCGACGCACTCGATGCTAAGCAGTATGCTGAGCTCGTAAACAAGTACAACATTGACTCTATCTTCAACCTCGTAGCGCTCCTTTCTGCTACTGGCGAGAAGAATCCTCAGTTGGCTATGCGCATCAACATGGGTGCGTTGGAGAACTCTTTGGAGATCGCACGCGAGAAGAACTGTGCAGTGTTCACTCCCAGCTCTATCGGTGCTTTCGGTGGTGACTTCCCCCGCGACAAGACTCCCCAGGATACTGTGATGCAGCCTAACACTATCTATGGTGTTTGCAAGGTTACTGGTGAGCTTCTCTCTAACTACTACCACTCACGCTTCGGCGTTGACACACGTTCAGTGCGTTTCCCCGGTATCATCTCTAACGTAACTCTTCCTGGTGGCGGTACTACCGACTACGCAGTAGAGATCTACTACGAGGCTGTTAAGGGTAACAAGTTCGTATGTAACATCGCACCCGATGTATACATGGATATGATGTACATGCCCGATGCACTCCGTGCTACTGTAGAGCTCATGGAGGCAGACCCCGCAAAGCTTAAGCACCGCAACTCATTCAATATCGCTGCTATGAGCTTCACTCCCGAGATCATCCGTGAGGTTGTTGAGCGCCACGTTCCTGGTTTCCAGATGGAGTACAACGTAGACCCCGTTAAGGATGTTATCTCACGCAGTTGGCCTAACTCTCTCGATGACACTTGCGCACGCGAGGAGTGGGGTTGGAAGCCTGAGTGGGACCTCGAGTCAATGACTAAGGATATGCTCGAGAAGGTTGCTGCAAAGCTTAAGTAATCTTTTTGAGATAGAGGCTTTAGGGCCTGTCAACCAACGATGAATGGGAGTATGTTATGTACTCCCATTCGTCTTTTTTGTCTATGCCCATCGTGTGACATCTGAGATGTAATGGATGGGAGATTTAGACCATCGGGTGGTGATGCAGACCATATGTGAGTGCTTCGTAAAGAGTTTATTCTGCATCAATTCATTGACACATAATGATGATAGATATTGATTTTTTAGAGTAAATTTTGTATCTTTGCCTCAAACCGCAATTATACGACTTTGAAAACTATGATAAACCACAATAAAACATTGATGTTTAGTCTATTGCTCGCCGTGGCAATGATGCTTGTTTTACCTGCCACACTCTCTGCACAGGTCGCTGAACCTGAGGGTGATAAGCAGAAAAACGTGGATGAGTGGGTGAAATTAACCCCCGAAGAGTATATCTACAAGTGGCGTCATGTCGCTGTCGATCACATGGAGACATACGGCATCCCTGCCAGCATCACCATGGGCCAGGCTATTCTCGAATCGGGCTACGGTAATGGCTACCTCGCGCGCGTGGCGAATAACCACTTCTGCATCAAGTGCAAGGGCTCGTGGACAGGTGCTACGATAACACATGCTGACGATAACCCAAACGACTGCTTCCGCGTATACGAGACTGCCGAGGACTCGTTCCGTGATCATGCCGACTTCCTCAATAGCGGTAGTCGCTACGACTTCCTCTTTGCTTACGATGCGGATGACTACAAAAATTGGGCGAAGGGTCTCAAGAAGGCGGGATACGCTACGGCTCCCGACTACGCCGAGCGTCTTATCGGCGTTATCGAGCGCTATAATCTCCACCTTCTCGACAAGAAGAATGGTATCAAGCAATATGACGACTACCTCGCAAAGCGCGCAGACATAGACCTCTCGGCATTACAGCAGAGTGGTGCTCCCCAAGTGGTGCTCCCCGAGGCTCCTGTTGTCAATCCCGAGGAGGCTCATCACGCCGACATAGCTACGGCATATGCCGATAGCGGCATCGACCCCAACAACTTCCGAGTTACGATAAATGCATATAATGGTTACAATGTCTACCTCACCAATCGTGCGCACTACATCGTGGCGAAGAGGGGTGATACATATGAGTCGTTGGCAAAGGTCTTCTCTATCTCTGCGGGCAACCTGCGTCGCTTCAACGATGTGGCACGCAAGGCACAACTCGAGGAGGGCGACATCGTCTACATCGAGCGCAAGCTCCCTTCATGGATGGGCGAGGAACTCTTGCACACGGTGAAGGATGGCGAGACACTCCACGACATTGCACAGCTCTACGGCATACGCCTGAAGAGCCTTACGAAGCAGAACGCAATGCGTGGCAATGAGCCTCTTACGGTAGGTCGTACAATACGCATCCAGAAGTGGTAATAATAAAAATAGCTATATATGAGTACGTTACGAGAAAAAATCCTTGAGGCAATAGTCAAGAAGTCTACCCTCAAGCAGCAGATTTTCGACAACACATTTTCGACATTCAACGACCTCAAGGAGACACTCTTTGAGATGGCTTCGGAGATTGATGATGAGCTTGATGGCAAGCTCGACCGCCGTGTGCGTATCGAGTACCGCGACCGTGGTAAGTTCGAGGCGCAGTTGCAGGTGGCTTCCGACATCCTCCTTGTGCAGATGCACACCGATGTCTTCGAGTTCGACTCAAACCACATAATCTGGCAGAATAACTATGTGCAGAGCGACAAGAACAACTCATATGTGGGTGTTATCAACATCTACAACTTCCTCTCCGACTCGCTCAAGTACAACCGTAATGCCGACGAGGGCTACCTCATTGGTCGCATCTTCATCAACCGCGAGAAGTGCTTCTGGGTGGAGGGTAAGCGCCAGACGCTTGTGCGCCCCATGGCCTTCGGCACAAAGAAGATTGACCGCGAGGCGCTCGTCTCTATCATCGAGACTGCTATCAACTATGCGCTCAACTTCGATCTGTTGATGCCTCCCTACGAGGAGAATATCCGCGTTACTGTCGATCAGTTCAACTCGAAGCTTGATAACTCTAAGTTCACAACGGGCAAGCGCTTGAGCTACGACTTCTCTATAGACGATATCTAAACGCTGTCTTGTTGGCTCGGCATTTAGACGAAAACCTATTATGGAATAACTAAAACCTAAGACTATATGAAAAGACTGTTTACAACATTCGTGATGCTTCTCGCGGCGGCAACTGCTATGGCGCAGGTTAGCTACCTCGAGATGGTGGAGGCGCGTGAGGTGCCTTCAAAGTACATCGCACCAGGCTCGCTCACTCCTGTAGAGGGCACACACCAGTATATGGAGCTCGATGGCCGTAGCGTAGTGCTCTACGACTACAATAAGGCTTCGGAGGGCGAGGTGGTGTTCACCACCGACAACCTCATCATGTCGTATGTGAAGTCGCCCGATGGCACTATGGCGCTATACGAGAAGTGGGAGGGTGAGTCACCCCGTAAGGAGATTTACCGCCACTCGTTCACATCGGACTACTACATCTCATGCCCCGATGGCTCGACTATCAAGATTGACGACGTGCGCGACATCTCGTTCTCGCCCGACAACCGCTTCCTCGCGATGGGCTACAACAACGACATCTTCGTCTACGACCTCGTGACAAACGAGATATACAACATCACCTCGGATGGCGAGTGGAACCACATCATCAATGGTACCACCGACTGGGTATACGAGGAGGAGTATGGCTTTACCAAGGCATATGCTTTCTCTAACGATGGTCGCGAGATCGCATACCTCAAGTTCGACGAGAGCCGCGTTAAGGAGTTCGAGATGATGCGCTTCGATAACACGCTCTACAACAAGGCATACAGCTTTAAGTATCCCAAGGCTGGTGACGACAACTCTATCGTGACACTCCATGTCTATGACCTCTATAGCGGCGAGACACGCGAGGTGCCCGTAGGTGAGACCACCGACCAGTATATCCCACGCCTCGGCTACACACCCGCAGGCAACCTCTTCTTCTATCGCGTCAACCGCCTCCAGAACCACTTCGAGGTGGTTATGGTTGAGGCTGATGGTACACAGCGCGTTATCTACAACGAGCAGGATGAGCGTTACGTTGAGCGCCCCAATGAGGCTACAATCACCTTCATCGACAACGACCGCTTCATCGTGCGCGAGGAGACTACAACCGGCTGGTTCCACCTCTACTTGCACTCTATCTCTGAGGGTCGCCTTAACGCTATTACGGCGGGCGAGTGGGAGGTTACTGAGCTTGTTGGCCTCTCTGCAGACCATAAGACTGTTTACTACATGTCTACCGAGAAGTCGCCACTTGAGCGCCACCTCTACTCTGTAAACATCGATGGTGGCAAGAAGCAGTGCTTGCTCTCTAAGCCTGGCTACTGGCGCGTATATCCTTCGGCCGATATGAAGTTCTTCGCTGCGGAGCACTCGGCAACAGACTGCTATCCCACAGCTGCGGTGTACAACGCTAAGGGCAAGGAGGTGCGCTCGTTGATGCTCGACAAGAAGAGCAACGAGAAGCCCGCATACCAGCGTAACTATGAGACATTTACCACCGAGCGTGGCGATGAGTTGCAGTACTACCTCATCTACCCCGAGGACTTCAATCCATCGAAGAAGTACCCCGTGCTCATCACGCAGTACTCTGGTCCTGGCTCGCAGCAGATTGAGAACCGCTACACCACCGACTGGGAGGAGACCCTCGCACGCAACGGCTACATCATCGCTTGTTGCGACGCTCGTGGTACAGGCTACCGCGGCGAGGAGTATAAGAAGGTGACATACGCAAACCTCGGTAACGCAGAGGTTGAGGATCAGATCTCATTCGCACGCCACCTCGCACGTCAGGAGTATATCGACTCTTCACGCGTAGGTATCTACGGCTGGTCTTACGGTGGCTTCATGGCCCTCGGCTGCGCACTCAAGGGTGACGGCATCTTCAAGGTGGCTATCGCTGTGGCTCCCGTGACATCATGGCGCTACTACGACTCTATCTACACCGAGATCTACAATGGCCTACCCTCACAGAACCCTGAGGG
Source organism: Alistipes sp. (assembly GCA_045634725.1). Lineage (GTDB taxonomy): Bacteria > Bacteroidota > Bacteroidia > Bacteroidales > Rikenellaceae > Alistipes. The sequence continues at coordinate 19,839 of JAZRAT010000057.1, forward strand.
TTACGACAATAACTCGCCTATCAACTTCGCGGACCGCCTCTCTGATAAGACTCGCCTTCTTATCATTCATGGTACAGCCGATGATAACGTACACTTCCAGAATGCCATCGAGATGTGTCGCGCTCTCAACCGCTCTGCGAAGCAGTACGACATGATGGTATATCCCGACCAGAACCACTCTATGCGCCCCAATGACATGGTCAACGTGCGTCAGAAGATGGTTGACTATTGCCTCGAAAACCTGTAATTTCTTGTGATAAGGGGTCATCTGCGACCTCTCAATCAATAGCCCGAATGGGATGTACCTCAAGTACTACCCATCCGGGCTATTTTCATGTCGAGGCCACATCTAACCCTTTCTGACAAGAAATTGGTAGAAGTGCTAATGTATGTAACATATCGCACCACTCTGACAAGAAATTGAGCCTACCGCTCGGATGGTGTTTCATGCCATCACCTCCCTAATACCTCAATTTCATTATTCTCCCTAATTTCGTGAATTACCGCAAATTGTTGGCATGAGATTTTATAATCTCATAAAAATGATGTATATTTGCAGACTAAATTTATATTTTTGAATATTAAGTTGTCGCGACAGATGAAGAACATTCGCAACTTTTGCATTATAGCACACATCGACCACGGTAAGAGTACACTTGCCGATCGTCTCTTGGAGAAGACTAACACCTTGAACCAGCGCGAGATGCAGGCGCAGGTGCTCGACGATATGGACCTCGAGCGCGAGAAGGGTATCACCATCAAGAGTCACGCCATTCAGATGGAGTACAACGCTCGCAATGGCCAGAAGTACACGCTCAACCTTATCGACACCCCAGGACACGTCGACTTCTCATACGAGGTGTCGCGTGCCATCGCATCATGTGAGGGTGCACTGCTCGTTGTAGATGCCACACAGGGCATTCAGGCGCAGACAATCTCGAACCTCTACCTCGCACTTGGTCAGGACCTTGAGATTATCCCCGTGCTCAACAAGATCGACTGCGAGTCGGCGATGATTGACGAGGTGAAGGATCAGATTATTGACCTTATCGGTTGCAAGGATGAGGATATTCTCTTGGCTTCGGGTAAGACAGGTCAGGGCGTTGAGGATGTCCTCGAGGCGATCATTGAGCGTATCCCCGCTCCCGAGGGCGATGAGAACGCACCCCTCCAGGCTCTCATCTTCGACTCTGTGTTCAACCCCTTCCGTGGCGTTATCGCCTACTTCCGTGTCTTCAATGGCACCATCCGCAAGGGTGACCACGTTAAGTTCTTCAACACGGGTAGCGAGTATGATGCTGACGAGATTGGCGTTTTGAAACTCAAGATGCAGGAGCGTGGCGAGATTAAGGCGGGTGACGTAGGTTACATCTGCTCGGGTATCAAGAACTCGACTGACGTGAAGGTGGGTGATACCATCACCGCTGTGGCAAACCCCTGCACCGAGGCTATCGCGGGCTTCGAGGATGTTAAGCCTATGGTCTTTGCGGGTGTCTACCCCGTTGAGGCGGACCAGTATGAGGACCTTCGTGCATCGCTCGAGAAGCTCAAACTCAACGATGCATCGCTCACATTCGAGCCCGAGAGCTCATTGGCCCTTGGCTTCGGCTTCCGTTGTGGCTTCCTCGGGCTCCTCCACATGGAGATTATCCAGGAGCGCCTCTACCGTGAGTTCGACATGGATGTTATCACTACCGTGCCCAACGTGTCGTACCACATTACAACAACTCAGGGCGAGGAGCTCGAGGTGCATAACCCCTCAGGTCTCCCCGAGATTACCAAGGTGGCAAAGATTGAGGAGCCCTATATCCTCGCACAGATAATCACCAAGGCCGACTTCCTCGGCAACGTGTTGAAGCTCTGTATCGATAAGCGTGGCGTGATGAAGAATCAGACGTTCATCACTCAGGACCGTGTGGAGGTAAACTTCGAGATGCCCCTCTCGGAGATTGTCTTTGACTTTTACGATAAGCTCAAGAGCATATCTAAGGGCTACGCATCATTCGACTACCATCGCACTGGTTATCAGTTGAGTAAGCTTGCGAAGCTCGATATCCTCCTCAATGGCGAGGCTGTCGTTGCACTCTCATCACTCATCTATGCCGACCACGCCTACGACTTCGGCCGTAAGATGTGCGAGAAGCTTAAGGAGCTCATCCCCCGCCAGCAGTTCGACATCGCTATCCAGGCTGCTATCGGTGCCAAGATTATCGCCCGCGAGACCGTAAAGGCAGTGCGTAAGGATGTTACTGCAAAGTGTTATGGTGGTGATATCTCGCGTAAGCGTAAGCTTCTCGAGAAGCAGAAGGCGGGTAAGAAGCGTATGCGACAGATTGGCTCGGTTCAGGTGCCTCAGTCAGCGTTCCTTGCGGTGCTCAAAATGGACTAATTTCTTGTGATAAGGGGTCGATTGCGGCCTTTAGCAATGGGTCGTACGCCCAAGTACTACCCATCGCAAAAATTTTCGCCGAGTGTTGCACTCGGCACCCTTCTGACAAGAAATTTGGGTGCGGTACTAATTGATTGAGACACTGCCCTAAACTCCCTAAGCTCTCTAAGTTCCCTAACCAACCTTACAAAACCAAACTAAAACCTATAACTATGAAAAAACTAATCTTAACACTTGCACTTGGCTTGAGCCTATGTGGCCTCTCTGCGCAGGGTTATGTACCCTCGGAGGAGGTGCGTCGCTCGCAGCAGGAGTTCTCCGAGGATCGCTTCGGTATCTTCATCCACTGGGGTATCTACTCTATGTATGCCCAGGGTGAGTGGTACTTGCAGAATGCGCAGGGCATTCAGCGCGATGAGTATGCCAAGGCTGCCGATGCCTTCTATCCCCACCGCTTCGATGCTAAGGAGTGGGTGGCTGCAATCAAGGCTTCGGGTGCTAAATATATCTGTTTCACAACACGCCACCACGATAGCTTCTCGATGTGGGACACCGCAGAGTCGGAGTTTAACATTGTGGATGCGACGCCTTTCAAGCGCGATGTGCTTAAGGAGTTGACCGACGAGTGTCACAAGCAGGGTATCGCCGTGCACCTCTACTACTCGCACGCCGACTGGTCGCGTGACGACTATCCACGAGGCCGTACTGGCTGGGGTGTCGCAGGTCGCGATTATACAAAGATGAGCTGGGAAAGCTACTTTAGCTTTATGAACAACCAGATTACCGAGTTGCTCACAAACTATGGTCCTATCCGCGCTATGTGGTTCGATGGCTGGTGGGATCACCAGGAGGATGCTACACCCTTCGACTGGCACCTCGACGAGCAGTATGCACTCGTACACAACTTACAGCCATCGTGTATGGTGGCAAACAACCACCATGTAACACCTTTCGAGGGTGAGGATATTCAGATTTTTGAGCGTGACCTCCCAGGTGAGAACTCTCACGGTCTCTCGGGTCAGGATATCAGCAAGCTCCCACTCGAGACCTGCCAGACAATGAACGGCATGTGGGGCTATAAGGTTGTAGATCAGAACTATAAGTCGACAAAGGCTCTTGTTCGTTACCTTGTCAGCACGGCGGGTAAGGGCGCTAACTTGCTACTTAACGTAGGCCCTCAGCCCAATGGTGAGCTTCCAGCAGTTGCCGTAGAGCGCATGAAGGAGATGGGCGAGTGGATGAAGGTAAATGGCGAGTCGGTGTATGGCACAACGGCGGGAGAGATCCCACAACAGGATTGGGGATGCACAACACGCAAGGGTGACCGCCTCTATGTTCATGTCTTTGAGCTCGACTACGACATGTTGTACTTGCCCTTGGAGTGCAAGGTGGTGTCGGCAAAGGCTCTCGAGGATGGCAAGCCCGTTAAGTTCCAGAAGGTCAAGGGTGGTATACTCTTGGAGGTCGGCAAGGTCGAGGATAAGGCAGACTACGTAGTAGAGCTTATCACAAAGTAGTAAAATTCGCACTAAAAAAATATTGAAATTATCGCAGTCTACGGTTGTAGATTGCGATTTTTTTTATATCTTTGCGCGATTAACGCGCGAATGCACAATGGACTATTGGCGCGTGAAACGGAAAATTACATAAATAACAATAACTAAACTTTTTAACAATGCAGATTAAAGGTATTATTAAGTGGCTGGTGTTGATCTTAGGTCTCGCCTGCATCTGGCAGTTGTCGTTTACCTTTGTTACTCGCAAAATCGAGGCAGAGGCAGAGGCACAGCCCAATCCCAAGGCTTATCTTGATGGTAAGTGGGATGAGAAAGTCTACATGGGTTTCACCTATGGTGAGTGTAAGTCTAAGGAGTTGAACCTCGGTCTTGACCTCAAGGGTGGTATGAACGTAACCCTCGAGATTCAGGCAGCTGATGCTGTTCGCGTTGACGCTTTGAGCAAGGTAGACAAGAACAATGTTGACCTCATCGCAAACATCGAGGCAGCTATCAACGCAGCAAAGGCAGAGGATTCTGATGCTGCAGTTATCGAGGCTTACCTCAACAAACTCTCAGCTGACGACCTCGTTGCTATCTATGGCAAGACAGAGAAGAATGAGATTCAGGACAGCTTGGAGGCTTACATCGAGAGCTCTGTAGAGAACATGGATCGCGTGCTCCACGAGCGTATCGACCTTCTTGGCGTTATCCAGCCTAACATCCAGCGCATCAGCGAGACAAACCGTATCTTGGTTGAGTTGCCTGGTGTTGACGACCCCGAGAGCGCAGCGAAGCTCCTTGCTTCAACTGCATCACTCGAGTTCTGGGAGGTATGCGAGATCGCTACAACAAGTGAGATCTACGACTTCCTCTACAATGGTGAGGCTGACAAGCTCGTTGCTGAGGCACTCGAGTCTGATGAGGGCGACCTCCTCTCTTCACTCCTCGTTAGAGAGTATCCTTTCAAGGATGGTGAGGGTAAGACACAGTATGCTCCTGTAGGTGGCTACATCGTTGCTGCTGCCGAGAAGGAGAACATGGTTAAGATCAACGAGTACCTCGCACTTGATGGTGTTAAGGAGCGTATCGCAAGCGACGTTAAGCTCGCATGGTCAAACAAGAACTCTGTAGATGGCACTCGTGGCGGTATCTTCACACTCTACGCTCTCCAGGGCAATGGTGGCTTGGTTCCCGCAATGGATGGTTCAGGCATCGTTGAGACAGCTGCAAACTCTGGTCAGTTCGGTGGCTTCGAGGTATCTATGACAATGGACAGCAAGGCTGCTGCAGAGTGGGGTAACCTCACTGAGAAGAACATCGGCAAGCCCCTTGCTATCGTTATGGATAACGTTGTTTACTCTGCACCTAACGTAAACGATCGTATCGACGGTGGTCGCTCATCAATCACTGGTAACTTCACCGCACAGGAGGCTGAGGATCTTGCAAACGTTTTGAACTCTGGTAAGGTTCCCGCACCTGCAACAATCATCTCTCAGGAGGTTGTTGGTCCATCACTCGGTGCTGACTCTATCATGGCGGGTCTTATCTCATTCGCTATCGCATTCGTACTCGTGCTTATCTACATGGCATTCTTCTACCGCACAGCGGGTTGGATGGCTAACGCAGCCCTCTTGTTCAACGTATTGTTGCTCATGGGTGTGCTCGTATCTACAGGCGCAGTATTGACACTTCCTGGTATCGCAGGTATCGTACTTACAATGGGTATGGCTGTGGATGCTAACGTTATCATCTTCGAGCGTATCAAGGAGGAGTTGCGTGGTGGTAAGGGCTTGATGCTCGCTATCAAGGATGGTTTCTCTAACGCATACTCTGCAATCATCGACGGTAACCTCACAACAATCATCACTGGTGCGGTTCTCTTCTTCTTCGGTACAGGTCCTGTTAAGGGCTTCGCTACAACCCTCGTACTTGGTATCATCACTTCGCTCTTCTGCTCTATCTTCATCACTCGCGTATTGCTCGAGGGTCGTGCAGAGCGTCGTGGCACTTGCTCATTCTCATCTAAGTTCTCTGAGAACTTCTTGCAGAATGTTAAGTTCTCGTTCATCGGTAAGCGTAAGTACTCATACATCATCTCAGGTGTTCTTATCCTTGCGTCTATCATCTCTATCGTAGTTCGCGAGAATAGCTTCAACCTCGGTATCGACTTCACAGGTGGTCGCCACTATGTTGTTAAGTTCGACCAGACTGTAAGCGAGGATGATGTTCGTGAGCGTATCGAGGCTGCATTTGAGGGCGAGAGCGCTGCAAACAAGTCAGTAGACGTAGCTCGTATCGGCAATGTTGCGGAGAACACATTCCGTATCAAGACTCAGTTCGAGCCTACTGTTCCCGTACTCGACGAGACAGCTACTGCAGAGCAGATCGCTAACAACAATGCAAACTACATCCTCGAGGAGACTCTCTATAACGCATTGAAGGAGCTCTACTTGGATCAGACAATGGAGTTGAACGACTTCCGCACTATCACCGAGGAGCATCCTTACGGTATCGAGAGCAGCCAGCAGGTGGGTGGTACAATCTCTGGTGAGATGACACGCAACTCTGTAATCGCTGTTGTTATCTCGCTCCTCGCTATCGGTATCTACATCGCTATCCGTTTCCGCCGTTGGCAGTGGGCTTTGGGTGCTACAGCAGCCTTGGCACACAACGCATTCCTCGTAATCGGTATCTTCTCTATGCTCTATAGCGTGATGCCTTTTGCAATGGAGGTTAACCAGGCGTTCATCGCAGCGATCCTTACTATCATTGGTTACTCTATCAACGATACAGTGGTTATCTTCGACCGTATTCGTGAATACATTGGTCTCTATCCTAAGCGTGATATCAAGACCAACATCGATAACGCTATCTGCGCTACTTTGGCTCGTACAGTGAATACGTCTATGACGACATTGGTAACTCTCTTGGCTATCTTCTTCTTCGGTGGTGAGACCATCCGTGGTTTCGTCTTCGCGTTGATCTTGGGTGTTGTTATCGGTACATACTCTTCAGTATTTATCGCTACACCTATCGCGTACGACTGCCAGCGCAAGAAGGCTGCTAAGTTGGCTGCTGCAGAGGAGAATTAATCTAAGCAATAGCTTATAGAATAGACCACCTTGGAAGACTAAGGTGGTCTATTTTTTCATATTACATAAGGCTGCCTCGACTCCCATTTCTGATATTTCATACATTAAATCGCATATTTTATACATTATATATAAAATAATTTTGCAGTAACCTTTTCGCGTGTTACCTTTGTCGTAACAATACCGAGCAATGGCAAAGCAACTAATCATATCGACCGCAACCGACCTGGTGCAGATAGCGCCCGAACATGTCGTATATATCTCCTCCGACGGTAACTACTCGACTCTCGTGCAGACCGACGGCGAGATGCGTATGATATCGTATCAGCTTGGTCAGATCGAGAAGATGATATCCGAGCAACTCGGCAAGGAGTATGGTCGACTATTCATCCGTATCGGTAAGAGTATCATCATCAATCGCTCCTACGTCTATTACATAAACGTAACAAGGCAGAAGCTCACCCTTTCAGACATCCGCACCTTTAGCCACACGGTGTCGGCATCGAAGGAGGCGTTGAAGCAACTTAAGGAGGAGATTGAAAAGAGCATAAAGTAACTATGAGTAATAAAGAGAGATACGATGACATCAGTGATGACGAGATTCGCATCATTGGTCACTCCGACGAGCCTCGCAACACGAAGCGCGTGGTGCTTATAGCCTTCGCCGTGGTTGCCATAGTGGGTGCTATACTAACCCTAATCTTTGTGGGCGGAGATGAAGCATCTGCGCCTCAGGTCGAGGAGCAGATCCCAATCTATGGCGAGGAGCCTGTTGTTGTGGAGGAGCATAGGGCAATCGACACTACGCACCTCTCACGCGTGGAGGTCGCAGAAGCGGAGTGCGGATTTGTGGAGTTGCGCGATACCACAATTAACGATGTCCCCTTACGCATCTACATCCCGCACAATGCCGAGATGTCGTTGCATGTTGGTAAGGTAGATAGAGATGACAAGGATATCGTCTACACTGCCGAGGCGGCATTTATCCGTGCCGACAACCACGCCATCCTCGGTGCCTTTGTACTTAAGGGTGAGCCTCTGGCGTGGGGACTCTCGATGCGTGGCTACTGCGCCTCAATCGATGGCGAGGTGACAGTTGGCGTTGCGGACAACTCACCACTCTTCGAGGAGGCGATTAACCGTGGCGGTTACTTCTTCCGCCAATACCCCCTTGTGGACAACGGTAAGTTCGTGGCTAACGAGCCCAAGAACAAATCTACGCGTCGCGCTATATGCGAGCGTAGGGGCGAGATATTCATGATTGAGACCCTTACGAAGGAGTCGTTCCACGACTTTACACAGGCACTCGTAGACCTCGGTGTGGATAACGCTATAAACCTTGCTGGTAGCGAGGCATATGGCTGGGCTTTGGACCGCGAAGGCACGAAGCATGAGTTTGGTACCCCCAACTTCTACACGGGTCGTGGCAAGATGCCCAAGAACACAAACTACCTTGTTTGGAGAGTCGCAGAGAGCGGGGTAGAGCAGATTGCAAGGGAGTAGCAAATTGCACCCTTAGAAGCAATTCATACACCCCAACGTATGTTTCATACAGCCGAGCCTAAAAGGTTCGGCTGTGTTGTTTTTTAGTTGCATATTTGCGTAGCAACAAACAACAAAAACAACATATCAATGAAACATCGTTTTACAAGATTTGCCGCCATTGGTCTTATGCTCATGGTGGCCGTTGCCTGCAACGCAACGCAGGGTGGTGGGAGTCTCAAGAAGGAGAAGCTGGAGCCCACAAATGCAATCTACCATTGGAAGGGTGTCTACAACCCAAGTGCCGAGGAGCAAGAGTTTATGAAGAGCCACGAGATAGGGCGTCTCTACATCCGTCTCTTCGACATCGCAGCCGAGTACAATAGTGTGGAGCAGTTTATGGAGGCGGTGCCCATTGCCACTACGCGCTTCGATGCCGCAGTGCCCTGCGATGTTGAGGTAGTGCCCGTGACATATATCACCGTTGAGGGCTTGCGCCAGATGGATGGTGGCGAGGCATACTATGCTAGTGTTATCGTTGAGCGCATCATGGCCATGGCGTCGTATAATGAGCTGGGTGACATCAAGGAGATACAGTACGACTGCGACTGGACTGAGAGCACACGCCATATATTCTTTACCCTCTGCCAGGAGACCTGCGATATACTCCACGAGCGAGGCATGAAACTGAGCGTTACGGTGCGCCTGCATCAGATGCGTGAGGAGGCACCCATGGCAGACCGCGGCGTGTTGATGCTCTACAATACGGGTAACCTGCGTAGCGCAAAGACCGAGAACTCCATTCTCGATATCGATGACATCGAGCCCTACCTCCGAAAGCGTAACTACCCCTTCCCATTGGACTATGCCTACCCAACATTTGGCTGGGGTGTGGTCTTCAACGAGGGACGCTTTAGCCACCTTGTAACGAATTATGACACCGTTGAGCTCGGCGAGGGCGAGACCATGCGTGTGGAGCGACCAACGGCCGAGGAGATATTGGAGGTAAAGGGTCGTGTCACAAAGGCCTTTGGCAAACCATGTCAGTCTAATATTATCTATCATCTTGACTCTAACCAACTTAAAAACTACACTGACGATGAAATCAATGAGATATTTGCTCGCAATTAGCCTTATGGTAGTGCCCCTCGTGGCTGATGCTTGCTGGCACCCATGGACACTGTACAATAGCACCTCGCTCTTCCGCCTCGACAATAATAAGAGCGCAAATAATAACATAAAGGAGACAAACTGCCAGCATTGGCAGGAGCTAACACATCGTGACATCCCATTGGATGATATTGAGGAGGTGGTATACACTATGCCCGTTGCGGAGTACGAAGCATTCTATGCTATGGCGGTGTACTACGAGGATAACGCCTTTGCACAGTGGATAAAGCGTAACGACCCCGAGATTATGGATTTTCTGCTTCTGGCCAAGCGTAACGAGCAGATGCGCTTTCAGTATAGCTCTAAGTGGTACTATCCCACGATGAAGGTGGGTGGTCCCGTATCGCTCGAGGAGATTGTCGATATGTCGCTTGGCAACGCATCGGTGCGTCTGCGCGACCGCTATCTATTGCAGGCTGTGCGTGCGCTTACCACGCTGAAGCGCTACGATGAGTGCCTGAAGTTGTGGAACGAGGAGATATCGCTGCTCCCGGAGGATAACTTTATGCGCAGGCTCTGCTACGAGTATATCGCGGGTGCATACTACCATACGGGCGATGTAGAGAGGGCTATGCTTATGTTCGCCTCTTATGGCGACACGGGCTCGATGTACTACATTGCCAAGCAGCAAGATATGGATTTGACTACGGTTGACATCATCCGCTATAGCTATCTTAGTGGCGCCCCTCTGTCGAGTTTCAACGGCGATATTCGTAAGATGATTGTTGGTGCAGAGACCTTCCCCGCGGTGGACATGATTGGTGATAAGCCCGTCGTTACGGATGATCTTGTGGCCATTCGTGACCTCGCTATCGAGGCGGGAGCCAACATCAACTGTGCCGACCGTGCGCAGTGGCTCTACATCGCTGCCTATATCTATACACAACAGGGCAACTATACCCAGGCTAAAGCGATGCTTTCAAAGGCTGTGCAAGCCCCTGCTTCGGACTATATGAAGGAGTCGATAGAGGTGCTCAATATCTACTTGGATGCCCTTACAAGTACCTATAACTCAGCATACGAAGAGCGTCTGTATAAGCAGATTAAGTGGCTCGACATGATGGCGGGTAGAGATTTGAAAGGTTATGATTACGATTGCAGCTCTTGGCATGACTACTCGGAGAACTATTGGTATAGTAGCATGACACGTATCCTGTCCTATACCGTGGCAAATCGCTATCTCGAGATGGGTAACCCTGCGCGAGCATTGCAGCTGATGAACTTTACGGATTATCTGCCATATAAATATATTACAACCATCAGCTATTATATCAATGGTGCTTATCATTATTGGTGGACAGCGAGCGATATTGAGGAGTATCGCAAGGAGCGTGGAACATTCAACGACATAGACTACTCAACGTACTTCTTTAATATAATCAACAAGCAGACGCCCGATGCAGCTATCGCATACGTCGAGCGTGCTTTGAACCCCATTTCGGAGTTCGACCGCTACCTTAACGAGGTGGGCTACACGTCGAGCGATTTCCTATACGACATTGTGGGTACGCTCTGCTTGCGTCATATGCGCTATCAGGAGGCCGAGCGCTACTTCTCGCTCGTAGGTTTCGACTATCAGTATATGCTCAACGTGATGCTCAAACGCGACCCATTTGATGCACTTTGCGTGGAGGGTGATCGCATCTCCGACTTCCGCTATAAGTTCGCCGCCACCATGGCATCGTTGGAGCGTGGCGTAGAGGCTACAACCGACCAAAATCGTCGTGCGCAGCTACTCCTGAAGTTTGGCATCGGCATGGGTAATTCGGCGACCGTATGCTGGCAGCTCACCCACTATGGTGATAGCTACGAGGATAGCTGGAAGGATGATGCTGTCACACGCGCACTACAAACCAAGGCTATATTATCGATAAACGAGGCGTTGTTGATGTTTACGAATGCTGAGCTCAAGGCAGAGGCGCTATACGTTCTGGGTCGCTACCGTACGGTTGCATACGAATATAGTTATACAGAAAAGGCGGAGTATGTGCGTCGCCATTGCGACAACTACGTTGACTACACGCCCGCATTCTTAACAACGTATTAACCCCACCCCACCCCAAAAGAATAGTAGCGAGGTTGCTTCGTGCACCCCGCTACTTTGTTTATACCTTCATCACATTCTCAATGCCCATATCCTTAATCTTTTGGAGCATCTCGTCGTTGTTGTCCGAGACAACAAGGAGCTTATCTCCCACCAACAACTGCGTCAAGCCCTTGGGCACGAAGTATTTCTCGTTGCGGTAAACCATAACCACGAGCGTATGTCCTGGTAGGCGTATATCCTTGAGCGTGTCGCCCTTTTTGAGCAGTGCTTCGTTGACCTCAATCTCCGAGAATTCGCTTCGTATGTGGTCGGGTACGGTGAGCTTGAAGGTGCGCTGCGGCTCGGCATAGGATAGCTTAAGCCAGTTTGCCATGCTGCTTACCGTCGTGCCCTGCACAAGAAGCGATATGATGGTCACAAGGAAGACCACATTAAATATATACTCCGAGCCCTCCACGCCATGCGTAACCGTATAGAGCGCAAAGATGATGGGCACAGCACCGCGCAGACCCACCCACGAGGCATAGACACGGGCGCGCTTCGAGAATTGGCGGAAGGGTGCCATACATATAATCGTAGATATGGGGCGCGCAATGATAATCATGAATGCTCCGATTGCCAAGGCCATGATGTATACATTGGGTTGTATCAAGTCGTTGATATCCACCATGAGGCCGAGCAAGAGGAACAATATGATCTGCAACAGGAGTGTGAACGAGTCGAAGAAGGTGCTCAGCATGTTGCGAAAGACGATGCGGAAGTTACCCACGACAAGGCCCGCGATATATACCGCGAGGTAGCCGTTGCCGTATGCAATCGTAGTAAACGAGTAGGTGAAGAATGCCGAGGCGAGCAGCAACACCGAGTAGAGCGAAGGGTTGCTACGGATGTTTATGCGGTTCATAATCCACACCGTAGCGCGACCGAAGCCGTAGCCGAGGGCTGCACCAACGACCATCTGCACCACGAATGTACCCACGGCATTTACCCAGTTTAAGCCATCGGTGCCCGTCGCTATGCCCACGAGCATAACGGTAAGGATATAGGCCATGGGGTCGTTACTACCACTCTCCAACTCCAACAGCGGGCGTAGGTTCTGGCGTAATCCCTGCTTCTTGGTGCGAAGTATCGAAAAGACTGATGCAGAGTCGGTTGACGACATCGTCGCGGCAAGCAACAATGCAATGGGGAAGGGTAGTGTGAAGCCTAAATATGGGGCTATGAAATAGATGAACGAGCCCACAATTACCGCAGTGAGTACTACGCCCAGCGTTGCCATAACAATACCTGGGGCCATTACGGGGCGTATGTCGGCGAACTTCGTATCCATACCACCCGAGAAGAGTATGATGCACAGTGCTACCATGCCTATGAACTCTGCAAACTCCACCGCTGCGGGGGAGTCTACCGATACCCAGTCGTAGTGGCCAAAGAGCATGCCCACACCCAAAAAGAGTAGCAACGCTGGGGCTCCAAGACGGTATGCCGCCTTACCCGCAAGCACTGCGACGAAGAGTAGTAGGGCTGCTACAAGCAGAAAGTTCGCGTTCAACATACTTATTTTCAATATATTCTAAATTCAATACTCAATAAACCCGATAGTTGTGGGCTGCTATCATCACACGCTTATCTACGATTGGATAATCGTCACCTTGTCCACCATGATGTGCTCGAATATGGCGTACTCATAGAGTGCCAATGCCACTATCGAACCATCCTTGCTACGACACTCTGCAACTATCAGCGTAGATATGTTGGATGTCTCTACAGCCTCAAGGCGATTGTAATCCTTAGCCGCAATTGCCGCCTTAAGCTCCGCGCTCTTGTCGAGTGTGTAGTAGCGCTCCCGATAGCTCATATAGCTCTTCGAGGGTGTGTGGTATGGCACGGTGTCGTTGTTGATGTAGCGCATCATCACAACACTCAGCCCATATAGCATTAACACTCCGCCACCAACGATAAGCGCCATCTCGAGTGTCCCCTCCTTTGTGCTTGGCATAAGGAGAGCGGTAAGCAATAGTGCCACACCCACGATGGCAGTAATAACGGGTCTTGTAATTGGGCGGCGTCGTGGCTGCACAACGCCATTCGGCAAGGCATATAGTGCCTCGCATATCTCTTGTCTAATCATAAAAATGTCTGTTTTAGTCGGTTTATACTTTGGTTGTGCCTCATGCGAGGCTCTGGTTTTGGGTAGTATAAAACGGGCTAAATAATCAATCTCCGTAGTCGGCAGATGTAGTGGTGTCGGGCTATGGAGACAAACAATATTTTATGGTTATACAATCCGTAACGTGTGGCGGTGGTAGTGCTGTCAATTGCCGTTGCCACCCTCTGATGCGCAGATGTACGCTCGGCATCGCGCGATACGCTGTAAAGCGTTCGTACCTCGGGCGTCAATGTTCGGGGTGTTGAGCTATTGGTGGCAATAGCTGCACTATTGTTGTCGCACTCCACCAGGGCTATCTCTTGGTGCTCGGTGGTGGTGTGGTGTGTCACATCGTAGCCTGCGGCTTGCTCCAATACGGCCGCACGGCACTCCACCGTAAAGAGCGTCGTAAATGCCATGATTAGGAGCGTGGCGAGGTATGTGTGACGAGCCTTTATCATTGTGCTACAAAGGTATAGGTTATCGTACCAACATTGCTTACAGGGGCATTGGGGTCGATGTTAAATATCGTGCCTGTGTTGAGTGCCGCCTTGCGTGCTATCTCGTTGAGTGCGCTATTTGACGACTCCTTGACTACGGCACTTTTAACCGTGCCATTGCGGTCTACTCTGACCTCCAGAACCACATAGCCTCCCTCCTTGGCGAGGTAGGCGGGCTTGTAGAGACTTGTGCGGGCGGTGCGTGCAACCTTCTTGTTGCCACTCACATAGTTGATGTTGTACGACACGGTCACTGCGCCCTTGAAGTTCTTATCCTTGCCATCGCCCTTCTTGCCACCCGAGCCGTTGCCCGAGCCACCCGTACCTATGCCGTTAGCCTCGCGCATGCCACTCTCGTAGTCGCTACGATTTGAAGCCATATCCGAGGCAATCTTATCCATCATCTGCTGTGTCTCGTTGTCGTAGTTCTGGCTCTCGGCGCCTCCCTCCTCTGCCGACTCGTTAGACTGCACATTCTTAACTTGTTGTACGGCGGCCAAGCGACGGTCTATCTCCTCTTGCAGTTTGTCGCGCTGTTGCTTTAGCTTCTCCACCTCCTCGGGTGTAGGCTCATCGTCGACAAACTCGATGATATATTCGATGGGTGGAATCTCCACATTTACTCGTGCCGTAGCAATCCACAGGCCACCGATAAGCATAGATATGATTACGGCAACAAAGCCAAGACGGTGGCTGTAGAGCCACTCGCCAAAGCTCTCGGAGCGCGTATCTCCGAGGTCTATATGGGGGCGACGACGTGGCCTTGGCTGCTGGCCTGTTGTGCGGTTATCTCTCTGTCTGTTTGTTATATCGCTCATTTGTATAATATTTCAGAGCAAAAGTAGTAATTTTTTTTAAATTTTTTAGTATATTTGTCCCATTAATGCGAATTAACATTTGGTAAAAACCTAAAAATATCAATTATGGCAACCAAACAACGAACTCTTGCCGCAGCGATTTCATTCCAGGGTAAGGGTCTGCACACAGGCTTGCAGGTGACAATGACAGTAAATCCCGCAGAGGAGAACCATGGCATAACATTCCGTCGTGTTGATCTTGAGGGTGCTCCCGAGGTTCCCGCATTGTGCGAGTATGTAGTAGATACATCACGCGGCACAACAATCGAGAAGGGCGCAGCTAAGGTCAGCACCATCGAGCATATCCTTTCAGCACTTTGGACTCTTGGCGTAGACAACGCCTCTATCGATATCAATGCCCCCGAGACCCCCATTATGGATGGCTCGGCACTCGAGTATGCTACACGCATCACAGAGGTGGGTACCGTAGAGCAGAACGCCGAGCGCCGCTACTACGAGGTGACAGAGAAGCAGGTATACACACTTCCCGAGAAGGGCGTAGCTATCGTGTTGTATCCCGATGATGAGTTCTCAGTATCGGTACACGTTGACTACAACTCAAAGGTTGTGGGTAACCAGTATGCTACATACACCCATGCTGATGACTACACATCAAAGATTGCGATGTGTCGTACCTTTGTCTTCCTCCACGAGCTCGAGCCCCTTATGAAGATGAACCTCATCAAGGGTGGTGACCTCGACAACGCTATCGTAGTTGTTGAGAACCCCGTGACTGACGAGCAGCTCGACCACCTCAAGAAGATCTTCGGCAAGGAGGATATTCGCATCACAGGTGGCTACTTGAACAACCAGCAGCTCCGCGCAAACAACGAGCTCGCACGCCACAAGCTCCTCGACGTGCTTGGCGACTTTGCATTGCTCGGCATGCGCATCAAGGGCCGTGTATGGGCTACACGTCCTGGTCACTTCGCTAATACG
The DNA here is from genome assembly GCA_045634725.1 of Alistipes sp. Lineage (GTDB taxonomy): Bacteria > Bacteroidota > Bacteroidia > Bacteroidales > Rikenellaceae > Alistipes. The sequence goes on from JAZRAT010000057.1 coordinate 35,963, forward strand.
GAGTTCATGAAGGAGCTCTCACGCGCAATCCGTCGCAGTGGTGAGAAGCCCGCGTTCAAATATAGCGCAAAGAACCAGCCACTCTTGGACATCAACCAGATCAAGGCATTGCTTCCTCACCGTCCTCCATTCTTGCTCGTTGACCGCGTATTCCATATCGAAGAGAATGCTATCGGTGGCATCAAGCAGGTATCTATGAACGAGCCCTTCTTCGTGGGTCACTTCCCCGAGGAACCCGTTATGCCTGGCGTGCTCATCATCGAGGCGTTGGCACAGTGCTGTGGCATCTTGGTGCTCAGCCGTGTTGAGGACCCCGAGAGCTACTCTACATACTTCCTCAAGGCCGATGGCGTGAAGTGGAAGCGTAAGGTTGTGCCTGGCGACACCTTGCAGCTCGAGTGTCACATCTCGGATATGCGTCGTGGCATCTGCACAGCCGAGGCTAAGGCCTTCGTAGGAGGTCAGCTTGCGTGCGAGGCAGTGCTCACAGCGCAGATTGTTAAGAACAGATAATACTGACACAAACAAATATAAACATTTTTATGATTAGTAATTTGGCATACGTTCATCCCGATGCAAAGATCGGTAACAACGTAACTATCGAGCCTTTTGCCTACGTCGAGGGTGACGTGGTGATTGGCGACGATTGCTGGATCGGCCCCCACGCCTGCATCTACAATGGTGCACGCCTCGGTAAGGGTAACAAGGTGCACCCCGGCGCCTGCATCGCTTGCCTCCCCCAGGATCTTAAGTTCGATGGCGAGCAGACAACAGCCGTAATTGGCGACTATAACGATATCCGTGAGTGCGTGACTATCGCTCGCGGTACTGCCTCACGCGGTACAACCATCGTGGGTAGCAATAACCTCCTCATGGCATATGTGCATGTTGCGCACGACGACGTTGTGGGTAGCCACTGCGTTATCGCTAACCGTGTATCTCTCGCAGGCGAGGTGGAGATTGGTGACTGGGTAGTTATCGGTGGCCACGCAGCAATCCACCAGTGGGTACACATCGGTGACCACTGCATGATTCAGGGTGGTGCTCTCGTAACACAGGATATCCCTCCCTACATCATCGCTACAAATGGCGAGACCCACTATGCTGGTATCAACAAGGTAGGCCTCTCACGTCGTGGCTTTACCGATGAGCAGATCTCATCTATCCACAACACTTGCCGTATCCTCTTCCAGAGCGAGCTCAACTACATGGCGGGCTGTGACAAGGCTGAGGCAGAGATTCCCGAGACACCCGAGCGCAACAAGCTTATCGAGTTTATCCGTGGTTCGAAGCGAGGTGTTATCAAGCAATATATGTCTCGCCGATAATTTTTTACGATAAGGCAGACATCTACTGCCGCTAACAAAAAGTGCCGTTAATGGAATGTACGTCGAGTACTATCCATCGACGGCATTTTTGCCGAGCGTTGTAGCTGCAGCCTTCTCCTAAAAAATAATTTTTCGTGATAGTGGCGCATCTGCGGCGCTTCAATCAAAAGTCCGAATGGGACGTACGTCAAGTACTACCCATCCGGACTTTTTTCATGTCAGCGCCACATCTGCACCACTCTGACGAAAAATTTGTTGGCGCTAATGATGTATGTTGGTGGAAAATTATATGCACCATGTAAAAAGAAAAAGCCTCGATAATCGTGTGATTATCAAGGCTTATGGTTAGTCGGGATGACAAGATTCGAACTTGCGACAACACGCCCCCCAGGAGTGTATATTCTATTTATTTTATTTTGTATTTTCATTTATTATACTTATCTTTGTATTGTGGTTGAGGGAGTTACACAATTATATTAAATCGTATTAAGCAATATAAAAGTTGCGCCCAAGGTTATCCCATAGGCTGTTTTATAGTAGATATTGCGCCCAGGGTTATCCCATATCGTTCCCATTATGATATACAAATTAAAATAGATATAGATATGAAATTAAGTTACAAGATTGAGCCAAGAGTGGATAGACCATCCTACGATAAGGCGGATGCTAAACGAGAGAATCCATTATACTCTTTTCGCATAAGAGTAGGGACAAAGGGACAAAGAGTTTACATACCAATTAGTGGCGTAAGAGCCGGTATTAAGTATTGGGACTCTATTACTGCACAATTTGACATTAGGGGCGTAAAGAATGATAAGCAACTCAAATCGACTGCTGCCACCCTGGAACAATACAACGAATTGTTTATTGCAATTAAGAGTAAATGTAATGGGATATTGCAGAAGTTTGATGAAAAGCATATCCCAGCCACGCCATTACTATTTGCAGAGGCATATAATAGCAATTCCCAAGAGCCTATTAAGATAGCATCATACTTTGAGGAGAAGATTGAGTCGATGCGAAAGACCAATCATATTGGCAATGCTAATTGTTATAGCCGTACGCTGCATATGTTACGCCTTTATGACTCAAAGTTTGATAAGCGATATATCGAAGATATGAATATTCGCTATGTAACTAAATGGGATGAGTGGATGCAAATGCCAAGAACCACCACATATACAAGAGGTAATATTAAGCGAGAGCGAGAGGGTTGTGATGGTAATACTCGCAAATACTACCATAAGACATTGAGAGCATTGCTTAACAAAGCAATTACAGAGGGTATTACTAATGGAGCTACTTATCCATATGGCAAGGGTGGATTCTCTGTTGGTAGTCTGGAAGAAGAAACCGAGAAACGATACCTCTCTGTGAATGTGATGAGTAAAATCAAATCCACTATATTAGAGGATAATCCTCGATTGGATGCTATTCGCAGATTGTTTGTTTGTCAATATCTTTGTCACGGAATGGCGTTTACTGATATAGCACATATTACAACAGAGCATATTAAGACCATTGACGATAAGCGGCACATCGAGTATAAGAGAGAAAAAACCAAGCGTAAGAAAGCAAGGATTATCAAGATACTTATACGCCCAGAATTGCAGGAGCATATAGATTGGTTTGCAGAGCATTGTCCCCCAGTAGAACAATATCTCTTTCCAGTTGTAACAATCGAGGGCTACAAGGGAGAACAACTATATAATCATATACGCAACAGATATAGACGATATGAGCGAGGGTTAAAGGAGTTAGCCAAAGAGTTAGGTATTGAAGAGAGAGAGCTTACATCGTATGTTAGTAGGCATACAATGGCGATGACCTTACGCAGTCAAGATGTGGCAGAGGATATGATTAGCCAAATCCTGGGACACGCAGATCTAAAAACTACAAAAGTATATCTTGATAGTTTTGATGCAGAGGCTATCGCAGAAGCAACCAAAAACCTATAAAATATGTAAGTGTATGATAAACGGAATTGACAAATATATAGAGTTGCCATATACAATAGTTAATAATGCAATAGATACCTCATTATATGGAAATATCAAGGTGTTTAAGCGTTTTGATGGCGACAAGGTAGTGGCAGATGATGAGCATTACAATAGGGTTGTATCAATTATAAGAGAGGTTACTATTCAGCAATACAAGACCATTACACCCCAAGAGATAGATAATTTGAGCCAAGAGCAAGTAGTTGAACTGGCTAACGAATATAGTAGAGAGAATGAGAAGTTGCCAAGTCGTACTACTCAAAAAGCTCTCTTTGCTAATTTGTTCCTGGCGTACACTCTATACTATCCAAGTGTTAAACGCTATAAGGATTTAGCTCCATACATAGTTGATATATCAAAGGAGTATGCTGAAACTCGACAAGCGTATGGTGCGTTAAATCGATGCGACAGTATAAAGGTTGAAATAAGTGATGGTAAAATGGTGGGTATATCTGTACGCTCTAAATCTGATGAGAAAAACTATAATGTTGATAGCACTTATTTTTTATTGGCAACCTATGACTTACAAGAATTTGGGTTTAATTGGATGTATAGCATTAACGATGCCGACATTGTGTTTAGACACAGACGAGGGAGAAAGTGTAACGACTTTGGTCGAGCAAAGAATTGGTTGCGAAAGACTCTATACCGAGAAGATGCAATATCGGGTGGTGGTAAGCGTACCAACCTTGATAGAAAGTTAGGGGAGAATTTTCAAGCATTGTATCGTTTTCTATGGGATAATATTGACCACTTAAACCTCGGCAATAAAGACCATACAAAAGAATATCTCATTGTTAATTTTATCATAAAGTTATTTGACATAGGCGTGGATAGTACCAAACTTAAAAACTATTGCCGTAGAAAGCCAAAGAGTAAAATACGACTCTAACCGATATAGTCCTCAACTTGCTGGGGACTATATTTTTGCACTAATTTGTCGTATTATAGGGCAACTTAATACATTCTAATTACTTGATTTTCTTTGGATTATGTGTGTATTATGTCGAAATTTGCATCCAGAAACAAATATTAAACTATAAAAATATGACTGGATTAAAAATTGACCGAAACACACCGATTGCAGCTCTAACAGTAGGGCAGTATCTTGACCTAATGGCAACCCAAACGCCAAAGGTAGTACAAGTAGAGAAACCACAATCTAACATTGTGGGAATTGATGGAGCAGAGGAGATAACAGGCTACTCTCGTGCTGCTATTTATCAAATGACCAAGAATCGCCAAATCCCATTTTATAAATCAGCATCAAATGGGCGAAAACTGATTTTCAAGCGTGATGAGTTAGAGCGATGGGTTGCATCCCGAAGATTTCAAACTACCCAGGAATTTGTGGAGGAGAATCTATAATGGTAGATATTCAAAACGAAACCGCTCCCGAAGTACAAGGTACTACGAGAGCAGATACACGGCAAGTGCTTGATTTTCACGACAAAGATACGAAAAATATCGAGATTTCCAAAATTGATGAGGCAGAGGTTGGCACTATTCTACGACTGGGAGATAAGTATTTCCAAATAGTACGCACACCCGATGGGAATGTAACAACGGTCTATCGTGAAAAGGCAGAACTTAAAGCCGATGGCACAGACTTCTCCAAAGTACAAAAGTACATAGGGTCGTATGTGGAACATAATTTCCTCAACTATCGGCAGAGCCTCAACGGATGGTGGAATTTATCACACCCCTTGAAATGGCAAGCCGAGGAGGGCGAATTTCCAACGATTAAGCGATTGTTTGAGCATATATTTGGCGAACAAATAGAATTGGGCTTTGATAGATACCAACTACTACTCACGAGACCGCATCAGATACAACCGATATTAGTTTGTGTGAGCGAACAACAGGGAACAGGGAAAAGCACTTTGCTACAATTCAACGGGATGCTATTCGGGTCGAATGCGATAATCCTAAATGTAAGCCAGTATAGCCAACAATTCAACGCTCTATACGCTACCAAGTTGTGCATCGGCATAGACGAAACCTTTATCAATGAGCAGTTCATAAAGGAGCGTTTGAAACAAGACTCAACGGCAACGACAATACAATTAAGGCGTATGCGATGCGAACACGAAACTATCCCCTTTTATGGTAAGTTTACCCTTTGCACCAATAGGGAAACCGACTTTGCCAAATTGGAGACCTCGGACTTGCGTTTTTGGGTGCGTAAGGTGGGTAAAATTGAGAAATTTGACCCCGACTTTAATAGTAAGTTGATGGCAGAAATACCGCACTTCTTATACTTTCTCCTGCATCGTGAAATGCACACACCCAAGCCGTTGTCAAGGCAATGGTTCAGTGCAGACCAACTACGCACCTCGGCGCTCAAAGCCGTAGTCGAGAACTCAATCTCTCCCCTCGCCAAATCTATTAATGAGTGGATAGAGGACACCAAAGCAGAGGTTGGCGATAGAGAGTGGGGATTTACGGCTACCGAGTTAGCCGATGAGTTGAAATTGGGAAAACGAGGAGCGTATGATGTAGCCAATGCCCTGCAAAAGGAGTTAGGAATGACTAACCACAACTGCACATATTACAGATGGAATGACCTTAACACTCCTCGTGTTGGCAGACGCTACCTCATTGCAGGAAAGACTGCCGAGGAGAAAGATAAGGAGATTGCCGAGGATGAGGAAACGCCATTTTAACAGACTTAACACTCACTTAACGGAGATTTAACGCCATAAGTTATTGATATATACTTATTTAACACTCTTAACACTATATATAATATATATTAAGAATATAGTAAAAATACAGATAAATGTTAGCACGAAATAGGCGTTAAGTCTGTTAAGGTGTTAAATATCAACAAATTAAGTATTAAGCAGTCGTTAAGCAGTCGTTAAATAAACAACAACAATATGACTATGAATGTATCATACTTTTCTTGTGTGGCTAATAGTCGTAAACCGCAAGGCTCTTTGCCCCTTACCTCAATACTTTTCTCGGAGCGAGTGAGGGCGAGAGTTGAGGCGTTGCGAGCGTTGCCCTACGGCTCGGAGGCGTTTAGCCAAGCCAAGCGACAAATGCCGTGTTATACTCCATCGGGTGTGTTCAGTGTAAGAAACTCGGAGGGTCTTATCAAGCATAGCGGTATGCTCTGCATCGAGTGGGACAAGGTCGAGGATGTGGATGCCCTCAAAGACCTACTCGGCTCGTTGCCGTTTATATACTATGGCGGTCTATCTTGCAGTGGTAAAGGTATCTTTGCCCTCATAAAGATTGCTGACCCAACCAAGCATCGGGAGTATTTCAAGGCGTTGAGCGAGTATTTCGGAGGCATAGGTTATCGAGTCGATGAGAGTGGCAAAGATGTATGCCGATTGCGTGTTGCATCGTTTGACGATACCCCAATCTTCAACCCCGATAGTGAGATGTGGAACGAGTTGCCGAGAGAGGTAGCACCAACCTATACGCCAAGACTTGCAACGGCAACCGATGAGAGGTTACTGCTTGCAGGAGTTGAGTACATAAGTCGGCACGGCATAGACATCACGCAAGGGCGTAACAACTGGCTTGCTATCGGGTCTTGCGTTAAATCTATACTCGGAGTATCGGGCGAAGATGTTTTTGTGACCCTTTCCCGTTACCACCCACAATATCGGGAAAGTAATGCTCGCAAGACCTACCGCACAATATCGGGTAGTGGCTATGGCATCGGAGTATTTGCGAGTGCTTGTTCAAGGGCAGGAGTACCAAGATTAGTTGAATTAGTAAAACATTAAACAATAAAGAATATGGAAAAAATTAAGAACAATGTAGAAAAGGCGTTTTATTCACGCCACAAACAAGCGATGTTTACACCAATAACATCGAAAATTGAGGGGAGTGTCGTAACACTCAAAATGATGGCGATTAACGACAGTGTGCTACGCAAAAGCATACTTATTGACGAGCGTAGCGATACACGATTGGGCGATGATTATATCTCGTTCAGCTCACACTTTATTAAGTCGTTCAAGGCTTGCCGATGTGAGGAGATTGCGGTTGTTAGTAAGCGAGGCAAGGTTATCATTCTTTGCCCTATGCTCGACAAGCCAATTAAAAGTTATGATGACTTTGGCGATGAAGTGTGGACTTTCCGAAATCCCAATCAATAATGAGTCATAACTACTGCGGTTTGACGAGTGAGGAGTTGGAGCGTGTTAGACCTGACACCTCCCAACTCCAAGCCGTAAGGATTAACCACAATACGATTATTTATGTATCCAAAGACCACAACCCCGATGAGGCACGCAAAGAGTTTATCAAGGCGTGGCGCAGGGATGCGATAAAACATTTAGAAGATGAAGAAAGGTACTACACTTTATAAAATACCAATGGCGGAGAAATTGACACCGCAAGACCGCCATTTTGTTGTGCTGGTAGTGGCAGGTTATCCCTCAAATCTTGCATATATGCTTGCCTACGACACAAAGGCGAACACTAACACCTCGGCAGCGATGGCAAGCCGTAAACTTGCTCAATGGGAGATACAACAATTATTATCTCTTATGCGGTTGTCGTGGCGAAGTGGTACGCTGGAATTTCCAGAGCGACTAATGAGATAAGGGTAAACAAATCAATAAATTAAACATTAAAAATCAAGAATATGACACACGCAGAACAAGAGGCATTTAAGGCTTTTGTTGCCGAGAAATGCAAAGAGGCATTAGCACCACTTTACGCTGAATTGGAGGAGTTACAAGCACACTACGGTATGCGAGAGGCGGAGCAACAACCAACCGAGCCAACACCCGACCCCGAAGAGGTAAGGCAAGCGGAGTTCAAAAAGCAACTTGCAGAGATGAAACAAATGCTCATCAAGTCGGGGCGTATTCCAAAGGATGAGGCAAATAACTAACCATTAAACCGATTGAATTATGACTAAAAAAGTAGAAACTTTATCGTATATCTCTAAACTTTCGAGAGAGGCGGTTAGCGATGAAATATCAAAGCATAACGCCAAACTCGACCAGATCCGCAAATGCCTTGCAGAGCGTGGCGAAGATATTGACGATGCCCGCACCTACCAAATTAAGGGTGTGGCGTGGAGGCGTAAGGAGGTTATGGCTCAATGCGAGGAGTGGATGAATACAACTTGCACGCCTAATTACTTGCGTGAGGACTATCGACAGAAAGCCTATGCAAGTTGCGACAATGACTACATAGCCAAAGTTCACTCCGCTATGTTTGGCTTAAAACTCAATCTCACAAACGATGTTGAGGTAGCCGAAAATGGAGAGTGGGTCGTTAAGCAGTCGGTTGTAGATGCAAAGTTGGAGGCGTGTAGATATACACTCACTCCCGAAGAGGTCGAGGCGTACCGCATTTATGAGCAGATTATCGACCTTGCGGAAGAGTTGCACAAGCGTAGATATTATATTTCGGACACATTCGGCTCGACTAACGACAATTTGGAGCGTATCGAGGATGAGGAGGCAAGATTGGAGTATTTCACAATGTTGTATGTAATGACGCCCGAAGAGGTCGCAGAGCGAAAACGACAATTAGGGTTTGACTGACACTCATAGTTTTTTTTGTTATCCGAGGGAGTGGCTTGCGTTTGCAGGTCGCTCCTTTTTGTTAGTAAACAAGGTAAGCAATGGAAAACATAACAAAAAAAATTTTAGAGTCGCACCTAACCCTTTTACACTATCCGAGCCGATTACCCCTCGCACCCCTTTGTAAATCAATCAGTTATATGTGTGTAAGGCGTATATCGTAGGTGTTACCTGCAACTAATTATCGGGAAAGTTTTTGCTTGCGCCTGTATACTCATTGTACATCTGTATAGTGGGAGTAATTCTATACATATTGCGCCCATTTTACTCCCATAGCCTAAATTTAGAGTAAATTCATAAAAGAATAAGACCTTGATAATTCATTGATTATCAAGGTCTTAAATGCTTTGTCGGGATGACAAGATTCGAACTTGCGACAACACGCCCCCCAGACGTGTACTCTAACCGGGCTGAGCTACATCCCGAACTGGTTTTGCGGTGCAAAGATAATAATTAATTTTCTAATAATGCAAATTTATTTCAAAAAAAATGTAACTTTGTAGCATGAAATTTTTCCTCAAAATAGCACTCTCTCTGTTAACCCTCTCATTATGCGTGGGTTGCGTCGATATGTCGCAAAGTGGAGCAGAGCACTTCGAGGTAACCATTTACGACCCCTCATACGCCTCGGGATTCACAATCGACGAGGATGAGGCGGGAAATACGCTCGTTCGTGTGACGCGACCATGGCAGGGCACAGCGCTTGAGGAGCAGACACTCGCGATATTTGCTACCGAGGAGGCATCAAAAGGTTACATGGGTCAGCACATAGTGGGTCATGCCGATAGGGTGGTCTGCATGTCGACAAGTCACATCGCGATGCTCGATGCCATAGAGTGCGTAGATGCCGTAGTTGGCGTGTCGGGAAAGCAATATATAACAAATGAGGCGGTGGCAAATAACCCTGCGGTTAAGGATATAGGCTACGATAGCAACCTGAACTACGAGGCCCTCGTCTTGCTGCAACCCGATGTGGTGCTTATGTATGGCGTCTCGGCGGCAAACGATACTGTAACGGCGAAGTTGCGCGACCTTAACATTCCATATCTATATCTCGGAGACTACACAGAGGAGTCGCCACTTGGTAAGGCCGAGTGGGTGGTTGCCATAGCCGAGATTGTGGGATGCCGTGAGAGGGGTGTGGAGGTGTTCGAGCAGATAGAGGCACGCTATAATGATGTTCGCAGCGGTGTGGTGCGTAGCGACGATGCTCCCAAGGTGATGTTCAACCTCCCATATCAGGATGTGTGGTATATGCCCTCGGATGATAGCTACATGGTGCAACTCGTAGAGGATGCGGGTGGTCGCTATATATATAAAGGTAAAAACCCCTCGGGAGGTTCTAAGGGTATAAGTCTTGAGGAGGCCTATATGCTTGTGTCCGATACAGATATATGGCTCAATGCTGGCCAGTGCTCGACAATGGAGGAGTTGCGTAGCTCTGCTCCCCACTTTGCCAATGCGCCCGTGGTGCTTGCTGGTGAGGTGTATAACAACAACCGCCGTCGCACCGAGGCGGGTGGCAGCGACTTCTGGGAGTCGGCCATTGTGCGCCCCGATGTGGTGTTGAGCGACTTGGTGACAATCATCGCGGGTGGTGACGACAAAACCTTCTACTATCAGCAACTTAAGTAATGCAACGCACACAACAACATAGACTCAGCATCACGCTCTTCGTGCTCTTGGGCTTCGCGCTTGTGGCTCTTGCCATCGCCGATATGCTCATAGGTACGGAGTCTATTCCCGTGCGCGAGATTATCTCGTCGCTGTGGGGCGATGTGAGCGTGGAGCACGAGACTATAATCTATAAGCTACGCATGCCCAAGGTCATCGTGGCGATATTGTCGGGTATGGCGCTCTCGGCGAGTGGTCTCTTGATGCAGACGCTCTTCCGCAACCCCTTGGCGGGTCCCTATGTGCTTGGTATAAACTCGGGTGCGAGCTTCGCCGTGGCGCTCTTCACGCTTGCCGTGCCGATGATGTCAAACAGTCTCTCGTGGCTCTATAATATTGGCGTTACGGGTGTGGCACTTATAGGTTCGGCGGCAATCTTGCTTATGATTATGGCGCTCTCGCGCAGGATAAAGAGTATAAGCGTTATCCTCATCCTCGGTATGATGCTCGGCTCGGCAATCTCTGCCGTGGTGGGCATATTGCAGTATATGGGTACGGAGGAGTCGCTCAAGTCTTTCATCGTGTGGACCATGGGTTCGTTGTCGAATGTCGATACCGAGCAACTCTATATCTTTGTGCCCGTTGTGGTAGTGGGTCTTATTTTGACGTTGGTGGCGGCTAAGCCTCTCAATATGTTGCTTCTTGGCGAGAGTAATGCCCGCACTTTGGGCCTCAATATCAGGCTCTCGCGTGGTGTTATCTTCCTTGCTACAACGCTCCTTGCTGGTACGGTTACGGCATACTGTGGTCCTATCGGCTTTGTGGGTCTTGCCATGCCGCACCTCGCGCGCATGACCTTTCGCACCTCGGACCACCGCACGCTTATGCCCGCTGCGATGTTGTGGGGTAGCGTGGCGATGTTGCTCTGTTGTTTGTTGAGTGACCTCATAGCGCGCTATAGCGTTGTGCTTCCGGTAAATACGCTCACTGCGCTTTTGGGCGTGCCCATCATCATATTTGTTGTACTGCGTAACCGTAACCGCCAATAATGATTAAGCTCAATGATATAACCCTCGCATTTGGCTCTCGTATGCTTATCGAGCACGCCTCGGCACACTTCGAGTGTGGTAGGATGACGGCACTGCTTGGTCGTAATGGTACGGGTAAGAGTACGCTACTGCGCGCTATTGCCTCGTTGGGTGCGTTGCAGGGTGGCGCCATAGAGATTGGAGGCAGGGACCTGTGCGACTTGTCGAACGCTGAGCTGGCACGCATGGTGGCCTTCGTTAATACGGA
>JAZRAT010000058.1:0-7979 GCA_045634725.1 Alistipes sp.
ACATCCTTAAGCTTAATAGCCTGACCCATAGATGTGTAGAGCACGATGTTCTCCACATCCTCGATGTTCTTGCGGAACTCCTCGGCATAGCGAACTACGATGTTGTACTCGTCACCATCCTCACGATACTTCGCGCACTCATAACCATAGATACGGTTACGGATGAACTGCGCAGCGGTAGCAGAGTTAAGACCATAGTATGCGAGTTTCTGACGGTCGAAGCGTACGTTGAACTCGGGCTCGAGATCCTCACGCGAGAGCTTAACATCACGCATTGAGGGCAACTTCGCCATCATAGCCTTAAGCTCGTTGGCTGTAGCCATTGCATTATCCATGTTGTGGCCGAAGACCTTGATGCTGACGTTGCTTGCGCCACCACCCATACCACCCTGCTGACCACCAGGGATAACCTGGAACTCCTCAATCTCGGGGATTGATGCGAGGTCCTTACGCAAGTCGTCCGAAATCTCGTAGATTGAAGGACGAGTGATATCCTCGCGGCTGGGCATACGGAGGTTATAGTTGATAAGGTGTGAACCTGTAGTCTGCATTGCAGCGAAGGCGTTGCTTGATGAGCTCTCACCCGCAGAGGTACTTACCATGTGGATGTAGGGATAGTTCTCCGCGATGATAGCGTCAATCTGACGAGCTACGCGCGATGTCTCGCTAACGTGGGTATTCTGTGGGAGCTTCACGCTCATTGTGATACGCGCGTTATCCGAAGGTGGGAAGAACTCGGTAGGCACCTTTGTAATCAACACGAGTGACACGCCAAACACAAGCATGAGCACAAATGTTGCAGTCTTACGCCACTTAACAACGAAGCGAAGCATCTTCTCGTATACGCCATCGAGCCACTGAAGGAACAAGTCGATAGGCTTGTAGACGATACCGATGCCCTTGTATGTGTGGGCGCCACCATCGAGCTTAAGCATGTATGCCGAGAGCATAGGTGTAAGGGTGATAGCCGCAGCGGTAGATACACACACCACGATGGTCACAATCCAGCCAAGCTCTCTAAAGAGGATACCTGCCATACCAGGAATCATGGTCAAAGGCATAAACACGGCAACGACAACCAATGTTGTAGCGATAACCGAGAGCCATACCTCGTTGGTAGCATAGATAGCCGCCTCCTTTGGCTTCGAACCACGCTCGATGTGTGTTGAGATGTTCTCCAACACCACGATAGCATCATCCACAACCATACCGATGGCGATAGAGAGCGCCGAGAGCGAGATGATGTTGAGTGTAGAGCCCACAGCGTAGAGGTAGATGAAGGCACAGATAAGCGAGATGGGGATTGTCAAGCAGATGATAAACGTTGCACGCCAGCGACCCAAGAAGAACATCACCACCAAGATCACGAAGATAAAGGCGAACATAATGGTCTCGGCGAGCGAGTTGATAGCATCCTTGATATACTCCGAAGACTCGTAGATTGTCTCAACCTTACAGTCGGGGGGCAATGTGGGGATAATCTCCTCGAGCTTTGCCTGAACACCCTCAACAATCTGCACTGAGTTTGCACCAGTCTGCTTCTGAACAAGGATACGCACACCACGACGGCCGTTGATACGCTCATCCATTGTGAGCTCCTCGAGCGTATCCTTAATCTCGGCTACGTCCGAAAGCATCACGGTGCGACCACCCTGATTTGAGATTACGATGTCGAACAACTCACGGCTATCGTCGAACTCGAGGTCGGTCTTGATGTTGAAGGTCTGCGTACCGAGGTCGAGCTTACCGCCAGGAATGTTGATATTCTCCGATGCGATAATCTGGCCGAGTGACTCAACAGTAAGGCCATAAGCCTGGAGCTTGTTGGGGTCAACATTTACCTGCACCTCACGCTCACGAGCACCGATAACGGCAACAGAACCGATACCGTTGATACGGTTAAGCTCGTTAACCATCTTATCATCGAGAATCTTGTAAAGCGCATTGTAGCTCTCGTCGGCCGTAACCGAGAGCATCATGATAGGCATCATTGAAGATGAGAACTTCATGACCGTAGGATACTCCACATCCTCGGGCAAGAGTGACTGTGTACGGCTCACAACATCACGCACATCGTTCGTTGCCTCCGTCAGGTCACATCCATACTCAAATTCAAGTGTTACGATAGATACGTTATCCGACGATTTTGAGGTAATCTTATCGAGGTTATCCACCGAGTTTAGCTGATCCTCCAATACTCGTGTGATGTTGGTCTCGATATCCTCGGCATTACCACCAGGATACATGGTGATAACACTGATGTATGGAACCTCGATATCGGGGAACTGGTCAACGCCGAGCTTGCTCACCGAGAACAAACCAAAGACGATGACGCCTATAAATATTAGCGCGGTAGAGATCGGTTTTCGTACCGCCGATTCATATATTTTCATCTATATAGAGTTTTTAAGTAAGTATAGGTCTTAACTTCTATATCTATGGTCGTACTACTCAGTAATCTCTACGGGTGTACCACTCATTAGACGAGCAAACGATGTTGTAGCAACCACATCGCCAGCCTCGAGACCATCGATAACCTCAATCATGTTACCAACGCGACGGCCATCAGTTACGAAACGATAGTCAGCAACGCCATTCTCGATAACATATACGAAGCGCTCTGATGAGCCCATCTGCTTCTGTACAGCCTGATCAGGAACCATGATAGCCTCACGCTGACCCATGTTGAAGATAGCGCGTGCGTACATACCTGGGCGCAACTTCAAAGACTTGTTAGGAATAGTAATCTCAACACCGAAAGTACGAGTACGTGCATCGAGCGCAGGGTTGATGCGAGATACCTCACCCTCGAACTGCTCGCCAGGGTAGATGTCAACCTCGATGGCAACCTTATTGCCCACCTTCACGCTTGTGAAGTACTGCTCCGATACGTTTGCCATAACCTTGAGCTTGTCAATCTGCATGATGTGCAAGATGGGCATTGAGGCGAAGAGGTCGCCATTCTCGAAGTTACGCGCTGTAACAACGCCCGAGATAGGTGACTTGATTGTAGAGTTCTTGCGCAAGTTCTCCACTACCTCGCGCTGAAGGTCGAGCGTATTCTTCATCTGTGTGAGCTGCTGGTCAGAGATACCACCCGCTGCGTGCACAGGAACCATACGGTTGTAGTTATCCTCAGCAGTTGCGAGGTTAAGCTCCTGCTGCTTAAGCATAGTCTGGTCGAGGGTTACGACAGTCTGACCTGCAGCAACCTTATCACCTACATCTACAAGGATGCGGTCGATGTGCAAGCCCTGAGCTGCGGGAGTGATGTCATTCTCCTTGTAGGCCATAATCTCAGACGTGTATGTCTCCAAAAGGTCGATAGTCTGCACCTCGGCAACAGCAGTCTTAACAGTAACGGCAGGCTTTACCTCCTCAGTGGTAGTTGTCGTCTTATCGCTGCTTGTTGAATTGCAAGCTACGAGCGAGGCTGCCATAAACATAAACATTAAACTCTTCTTCATATCTCTTTTATCTTTTATATTGTTATTCAGTGTGTTATACTTCGATGTTACTCAATGCTATCCTTACCCAATGCCTTCTCGTACTCGGCGTATGCTGCGAGGTAGTCGTAGATAGACTGTGAATAGCTCAACTGAGCCTGTGTGAGCGAGAGCTGTGCGCTGTTAAGCTCGAGGATGGTACCAGCACCCGCCTCGTAGCGTGTCAACGAAATCTCGTATGCCTTCTCTGCCTGAAGCACTGTCTCGGCATTAGCAAGCATCATAGAGCGTGCTGTGAGGAGCGTATTTACAGACTGCTGCACCTGAAGGCGGATACCCTCCACGGCGTAGTCGCGCTGGATGCGAAGCTGCTCCGCCTGGTTGCGTACCTCGCGCAACTGGTTAGTCTTCTTGAAGCCTGCAAAGAGGGGGATGTTAATCTGCGCACCGAGCGAGATAGGATACTGCCACCAGAACTTTGACTGCTCAACTGTAGCGCCCGCACCACCTGCAGCGCCACCACCTGCCATGCCACCAAGCAAACCACCGAGGTCTGAGCGCTCTTGACCGATGTACGAGATCTGGCCAAATGCTGCAACTGTAGGCATGCGTGTAGTCTGAATAAGTTTCTCCTGATGATCGAGCAACTCAAGCTGGAGGTCAAGAGTCTTGATTGTTGTGTTGTTCTCCAAATCAAGCTCATAGTCCGAACCCATAAGCGCCATCTCCTTGAAGTCGTCGAGCGAGCCTACAACATCAATCTCCACCTCCTCGGGGATTGAGAGGTACATCTTGAGCTGCAACTTTGCGATAGAGATGCCATTCTTAACCTGAATAATCTGTGGGTCGAGGTTCGAACGCTGTACGCGCGCTGTGAGGTAGTCGTACTCCGCAGCAAGACCGTTCTTGTAGAGCTCCTCGGTGTTCTTAACTACGCGGTCGGTAGTTGTTGCAGCCTCCTCAAGTACGGTAAGCGACTGCTCCGCGAGCAAGATGTTGTAGTATGCCGAGCGTACCGCAGCAATCATGTCGATGCGTGTTGCGCGTGCACTCTCCACAGCCACCTCCATCTGTGTGCGTGTGAGCTTCAACTGGCGATATACCGAGGGCACAAAGAGTGGCAACGATATAGTACCGCTTACGTTGAATGTATTCTTACCACCAAACGAGAGATTCTCGGCCATCTCCTGCTTACGCAACGCCAAAGCATACTGTGCCGAAGCATCTACCTGGGGGTAGAGTGTTGCGAGCGCCTGCTTACGAACATAGTCGTAACGCTCAATCTCGAGGTTTGCCACCTGTACGGTGGGGTTGTCGCTGAGAGCTATGTTAATCGCCTCGTCGAGGGTAAGCTCCAGCTTTTGCTGTGCCGAGGCCACAACCGAGAGGCCCAAGCACAAACAGATTGTCATTAGAAACTTTTTCATCTTGATATGATTTTATTTGTTTATCTTCCGATTAGTTGTTGTTAAAATACTTCGATGTACACTCATCTATTATGCGCTGACCCTGCACCGTACACAATCCGCGGATGAAGACCAACAACGAGTAGGACATCATCGACACCAACTCGTTTGAGGGGCGCTCCTCGTTAAGCGTATTCACAAGCATGCCGTGCACTGAGTGGTGTAACACCTCAACCGCAAACTTCACCTTTATACTGCGCTCGAAGTAGCCACAATCTATGCAACCTGTAACCCAACGACTAAGATCATCCAACGACTTCGACTGCACATCCTCCTCAAGGCGCTTGTAAACCGTGGGATAGAAGCGCTTGATATTTCGGCGTATGCGACCCGACACGGGGGCTGAATCAATCATGTCGCGCAGGTTCACCACCATCACCTCCAACTGGTTTTCAATCTCAGGAATCTGCTGGATGCGACGCTCGCGCTCAGCCTCGAAGTAGTGGCGTATACACTGATAGATAAGCTCCTCCTTATCCTCAAAAAGCTCGTAAAGTGTTCGCTTAGAGACACTCAACTCGTGCGCAATGTCATCCATGCGCACAGCCTTTATGCCCTGCTCAACGAACATCTTCGAGGCATGATGAAGAATATTTTCCTTTTGAGTCATTCTCACACAATTTTCTGTAGACACAATTTCACGGCGCAAATATAAAAAGAAAACTCGAAAAACAAAAATAGTTTTCAAGTTTTCTTTTCAACAACTATACCTTTGGTATAATATAAAAGAAATAGGGGCGAAAATACCACCATTGCGTGATACTCACCCCTACTTTTGAAACTCTCGTCACACTCTTTTTTACTCCTCCCACTTGAGCACTACGCCCGTGCGCGAGGTGTTATATATATTAATGGTGTGGTAGACTGTACCATCCTCAGCCTCGTGTGTCATGGTGAAGTGCTCACTTGTGACATCTGCGCGGTCGTGGCCACCAAAGCGCTTCTCGTCCGAAGAGAAGATTACGGTGTACTTACCAGGCCATGGCACATTGAGCGTATAATCTGGTATAGAGGCTGTTGGGTGCCAATTAAGCACAAAGAGAAGCCCCTTATGCGAGTAGACCATGGTCTTATTCTGCTCATCCATCTGGTGGTTGTATGGGTAGCCATCACCAAGGACTCCATATTTTTTGACCACATCAATCATCGCCTTGTCGAACTCTGCGAGGAATGAGTAGCGCAAGAAGCCATTCTCGGCCAACGACCACTGACGGCGTGCATGCTTATACGACCAATTGTTACCCTCGCGTGGGAAGTCAATCCACTCGGGATGACCAAACTCGTTACCCATGAAGTTGAGGTAGGCCTCACCTCCTGTGGTGATTGTAAAGAGGCGAATAAGCTTATGAAGTGCCATGCCTCGGTCGATGATGAGGTTCTCCGACGCGCGGTCCATCGAGAAGTACATCTCCTTGTCCATCAGGCGGAAAGCGAGTGTCTTATCGCCCACCAACGCCTGGTCGTGCGACTCGGCATATGCCACGGTGCGCACCGAGGGCAGGCGGTTTGTCATCTCCGACCACATCTGCCAGATGTTCCAGTCGTCGTCGCTCTGCTCCTTGAGTATCTTAATCCAATAGTCGGGCAATGCCATGCCGAGGCGATAGTCGAAGCCCATACCTCCATCCTCGGGTTTCACGCACGAGCCTGGCATACCGCTCACATCCTCGGCGATGGTGATAGCATCGGGTCGCATGTCGTGGATAAGCTTATTGGCAAGGGTAAGATATACTATAGCGTCGCGGTTTACGCCCTCATCGAAGAAGCGCTCACGGCAGTCGAACTCCACATATCCGTGGTGGTGATATAGCATCGAGGTTACACCATCGAAGCGGTAACCATCAAAGTGGAAATCCTCAATCCAATACTTGACATTCGAGAGAAGGAAGTGCTCCACCTCGCGCTTGCCGTAGTCGAAAATCATAGAGTCCCAATACTGCTGATAACCAGCATCGCCCTCCTTTGACTAGTCGTGCTTCGAGCCGTCAAGCTCGTTGATGCCCTCATCGAAGTTTTTCACATAGTGGGCGTGTACCAAGTCCATGATTACGGCGATGCCCAACTCGTGCGCACGGTCTACCAACGAGCGCAGCTCATCGGGAGTACCGAAGCGCGATGATGGGGCGAAGAAACTCGAAACATGGTAGCCAAACGAGCCATAGTATGGGTGCTCGGCGATAGCCATAAGCTGTACGGCATTATATCCCGCCTCCTTGATGCGTGGGAGGATGTCGTCGCGGAACTCAGCGTATGTACCTACGCCCTCCTTCTCGGTTGCCATGCCGACATGAGCCTCGTAGATGAGCAACTCGCCCACCTTGGGAGCGCGGAAGTCGTCATGCTTCCAGTCGTAGGGCTTCTCAATAATAAACTGCGCGGTATAGTTTTTGGTAGCCTCATCCTGCACTACGCGCTTTGCGTATGCGGGGATGCGGTCACGCCAGCCATTGTTGCCATGGATATGGAGCTTGTATAGTGAGCCATCGACAAGGCGCGCGCCATACATAGCATCGGGCAGGAAGATGCTCCACACACCCTCACGATTGCGCTGCAAGCGGAGTTCCGTGCGCTGCCAATTGTTGAAATCGCCAAAGATGTAGACATCCTTAGCCTCGGGCAACCACTCTCTAAACCACCAACCCTGCATAGCATCGTCGTGCTGCCAACCGAAGTAACGATGACCGTTAGCATAGTCGACAATCGTACCAGCGGACTTCTCGATATCGGCTAAACGATTGATATACATATCATAACGGCGCTGAATTTCCTCTTCAACGGGCAACAGCCACTCATCTGCCGCAACTATGGGGAGTTTAGAATTTTGCTGTTTCATACTTTTTTAGGGTTATTTTTAGCAAAGATATAAAAAAACTTTGTATCTTTGCCCAATATTATGTGTTAATTGAATAACAAGTAACAATTTATATATTAACTAAAAAACTTTTTTCTATGTTCAAAGGACATCCTAAAGGTCTTTACGCCTTAGCCCTTGCAAACACAGGTGAGCGCTTTGGTTACTACACAATGTTGGCAGTTTTCGCACTCTTCCTTCGCGAGAACTTCGGCC
>JAZRAT010000059.1:0-3871 GCA_045634725.1 Alistipes sp.
TATTTCATCGCCCATCGCTCATGAGTTCGATTGCGTAGTGGTTTTGAACCAGCAGTCAATGGATAAGTTCGAGAGCCAGGTTAAGCCCGGTGGTGTTCTTATCTACGACACAAACGGTATCACAAGCCACCCCACTCGTACAGACATCAGCGTTTACCAGATTGACGCTACTGCAGAGTGCGCACGTTTGGGCCAGGCTAAGTTGTTCAACACAATGATATTGGGTGCATACCTCAAGGTTCGCCCCGTTGTTAAGATGGAGAACGTAATGGCTGGTTTGAAGAAGACTTTGCCCGAGCGCGCATGGAAGATGTTGCCCCAGAACGAGGAGGCTATCAAGCACGGTGGCGAGATCATTCGTCAGATTCGCTAATGCGAGATGCGACGCGTAATGCGTCACGTCAGACTAAGACCGAGACACATGGTTGTCTCGGTCTTTTCGTTTATATGTGATGGTGCAATAATCCCCCGTCTGCTTTGGCATATAACTTGTTCGAGGTGTGGTGGACAAAATTATTGTTTCACTTAAATTTAGATTCTTATGAAACACTTCGGACTATCACTAATGGTTCTTGTGGTGATGCTTTTGGGTGGCGGTAGTGCCTCCGCGCAGACTCACCACGACAAGCACGCAAAGGGTGGCGACCACTGCGAAGCCACCAAGGTATTCGCCGAGACCTCACGCAAAGGTTTCCAGCAGCCTCACAATCCGCAGTTTATCTTCACCTCACAAGATAAGAGGTTTATGCTCGGCATGGGCGCTACTGTGACACTACGCACGAGCTATGACTTTATGGGTGCTATGGGCAACATCGATTTTGTGCCCTACGACATCCCGATGACCAAGGGCTACGCTAATAGACAACGCGTGATGATGGATGCCTCGACATCGCGTATCTTCCTTAAGGGTGTCATCAACACCGACTGCTTAGGTCGCATCGTGGCATATACCGACATCGACTTCCGTGGCGGCAATGAGTTCTCCTACCTTCCACGCTTGCGCTCGGCATATATCCAGATGTTAGGTTTTACCGTTGGTCGCGATGTAACCACCTTCTGTGACCTTATGGCAGCTCCTCAAACCATTGACTTTCAAGGTCCCAATGCCTACAACTTCCGCTTCACTGAGATGATACGCTGGGAGCACACTTGCTGGGATAGGCACATTAAGTTTGGCGTAGCAGCCGAGGTTCCGACGGTTAATGCCACCTATGGCGAGCACTTTTCAGCTATCTACCAGCGCGTACCTGACGGCATCGCCTACTTGCAGTATGCTTGGGGCGAGAATCGCACAAGCCATATCCGTGCTTCGGGTGTCATACGCGATATGTACCTACACGACAACCGCACTGGTGAGAACACCACACAACTTGGTTGGGGTGTACAGTTAAGCGGCCACATTGAGGCAGGCAAGTGGGTAGATTTCTACATGAATGGTGTCTATGGTCGTGGCATCACCCCCTATATCAACGACTTGATGGGTACACCCTACGACATCACATACGACCCTAATGATCCCACTCGCCTTCAGACATTACCCATGTGGGCATGGCAGGCAGCGGCACAGATTAACATCATGCCTAACAAGTTCTGGTTGGCGGGTGGCTACTCTGAGGTACACCTCGAGAAGCACAACGGCACACTCTCCGACACACAGTACTCGCGTGGTCACTACATCTTCGCCAACGCCTTCTATAACGTTACGAACAACTTCACCGTAGCGCTTGAATACTTACACGGTGGCAGAGTTGACGCAAGCGATGCTAAAGGTAACGCAAACCGCCTAAGCATCATGGCGCAGTACAACTTCTAAACATCACAACCACAACAAATTGGAGGGACTCATCTACAATGATGGGTCTCTCTTTTGGTGTTACTACAAAAAAGTGGTATCTTTGTGCCACTATGAAACACCTGTTACGCATACTCACACTCGTTGTAGCCACCTTCGCAGTAGGCTGTGCAACACCTTCAGAGCAACCAACCCAAGCACCCATCGTGGTGTGCGACACCGTACGCCTTGTATTTGGTGGCGACTTTATGCAACATATGCCCCAGGTGGAGGCTGCACGCACCGCAGATGGAGAGTACGACTATAGTCGCTCTACGGAATATGTCGCGCCCATGTTTCGCAATGCTGATATCGCAGTCATAAACCTCGAGACCACAATAACCACCACAGGACACTACTCCGGTTATCCATGCTTCGCCTCACCCGTAGCCATAGTCGAGGAGTTCGAGGAAATGGGTATAGATGTAGCCCTCCTTGCAAACAACCACTGTTGCGACCGCATGGCACGGGGCATTGACACAACAATCGAGCAACTCAACAAGCACAACATTGCACACACGGGAGTATACACCGATAGTTTGGACTATGTCCAGAACAACATTCTACATCTTGAGAGTCGTGGCGTGAGGTTTGCCATTGTTAACTACACCTATGGTACAAACGGCATCAACGCACCTAAGGGTAAGCACGTTAACTATATAGATACGACAATCATTAAGCGCGACCTACGCTCGATAAATCGCGACAGCGTGGAGTGTGTAATCGCATGTATGCACTGGGGCAACGAGTATGAGCGCAAGGAGAATAGCGAGCAGCGCCGCCTTGCTCAATTGTTGCAGCGTGAGGGTGTCGATGTAATTATCGGTAGCCACCCCCACGTCGTGCAACCCTATAGTGCAGACTCCACAAGCGTAGTCTTCTACTCACTCGGCAACTTCGTCTCGAACCAGCGCAAGCGCTACACCGACGGAGGTCTTATCGCCGAGGTTGAGGTCATCAAGTGCGACACCATAGAAGGTCTTCGCTACCGCGCTACGGCACACCCCATATGGGTGCTCACCCCCGGCTATCGCATCCTACCCCGTTCCGTAGGCGATACGCTCACCATGCCCGAGGCATCACGCCAGGCATACGAGCGCTTCATGACCGACACTGAGAAGCTATTATACAACTAATAGTTGTCGGCCATAGGCTCAAAGTAGCGCTGTTCATGCTCGCATGATGGGCACATCTTTGGCGCCATCGAGGCCTTTACGATGTAGCCACAGTTACGGCACTGCCACACTATCTCACCATCACGGCGGAAGAAGTCACCATCCGTAAGACGGCTAAGTAATTTTAGATAGCGACGCTCGTGCTCTTTCTCCACCTCCGCTATATGCTTAAATGTAAGGGCTATCTTCTGAAATCCCTCAGCATGCGCAGTCTCAGCAAACGAGGCGTACAACACCTCCCACTCCTCGTGCTCACCCTTAGCAGCCTCCACAAGGTTGTGCTGAGTCGTGCTGATTATACCCGCGGGATACGAGGCGTTGTGTATGGTCGCCATGCCTCCTTCAAGATACTTGAAGAAGCGTTTGGCATGCTCCCTCTCCTGGTCTGCCGTAAGGTCGAAGATTGCTGCTATCTGCTCGTAGCCATCCTTCTTGGCTTGTGATGCGAAGTAGTTGTAGCGGTTGCGTGCCTGACTCTCACCCGCGAATGCCTTGAGCAGATTCTCCTCGGTGAGAGTTCCCTTCAATGTGTTTTTCATAGTTGCGATATTTATGTTTAACAAAGCTATTATCACCCGCCATCCGAGCAAAATATGCGCCAAATTCCACACATATATTATATATAGATGATCGTGCGTGAATATGCTCTACACGGTGCTTCGGGGGTTAAACACCTATCGTGCAATATTTTTTTCACTACACAGCGATAAATAGAGATATATCGAAACTAAATTTTTTGAAAAAATATCTAAAATAGTTTGGTTGTTTCAAAAAAAAGCATTAATTTAGCATAAGCAAAACGAAATAAATATTACCAAATTATTAAACCTAATAATTACCGAACTATGATTATTACATTTAACGA
>JAZRAT010000060.1:0-2511 GCA_045634725.1 Alistipes sp.
TATGGCATTTCTAACTAACGACAAGCTCGTTATCGTCGGTGCTGCCGGTATGATCGGCTCGAACATGGTGCAGTCTGCACTTATGATGAACCTCACATCTAACATCTGCCTCTACGATGTATTCTCACCCGAGGGTGTTGCTGAGGAGATGCGCCAGAGCGGTTTCGACAACGTAAACATCACAGCTACAACTGATGTTGCTGAGGCTTTCAAGGATGCAAAGTATATCATCTCTTCTGGTGGTGCTCCTCGTAAGGAAGGCATGACTCGTGAGGACCTCTTGAAGGGTAACTGCGAGATCGCTGAGCAGCTCGGTAAGAACATCAAGACTTACTGCCCCGATGTTAAGCACGTCGTTATCATCTTCAACCCCGCCGACCTTACTGGTCTCGTAACTTTGCTCTACTCTGGTTTGAAGCCCGGTCAGGTTACTACACTTGCTGGTCTCGACACTACACGTCTTAAGAGCGCGTTGGCAAAGAAGTTCAACGTTATGCAGTCTGAGATCGAGGGTTGCGCAACTTACGGTGGCCACGGCGAGCAGATGGCAGTATTCGGCAGCGCAGTTAAGGTTGCTGGCCGCAAGCTCACTGACATCATCGGCACTGAGGAGTTCCCCGCAGAGGAGTGGGAGCAGATGAAGAAGGATGTAACACAGGGTGGTGCTGCTATCATCAAGCTCCGCGGTCGTTCATCATTCCAGAGCCCATCATACCTCTCTGTAGAGATGATTCGCTCAGTGATGGGTGGCGAGGCATTCCGCTTCCCCGCAGGTACTTACGTTTCTAACGAGAAGTACAACCACATCATGATGGCTATGGACACTGTTCTCGACCAGAACGGTTGCTCATACAAGATGCCCGTTGGTACTGAGGAGGAGTTGGCAAAGCTCGACGCTTCATATGCACACCTCTGCAAGATGCGTGACGAGTTGGTAACTCTCGGCATCGTTCCCGCAATCGAGGAGTGGTCAAAGATTAACCCCAACCTCTAATAAGAAAAGCGGAGCGCACAGCTCCGTTTTTCATTATATGGATAAGGATATTCAGTAGTCAGGGAGTTTAGGGTTGCAATCTTGAACTCCCTACTTACTAACCACAATCCGACATTACCCAACAACTCATTTCTAATTATTAATTGATTATGAAGATTGCAGTTCCCACACGCGACGGACATATCGACGACCACTTCGGTCACTGCGCATACTACACCATCTTCGAGGTGGAGGATGGCAAGATTATCTCTACCTCACGCCTCGACTCCCCCGAGGGCTGCGGTTGCAAGTCGGGCATCGCTGCCGACATGGAGGCCATGGGCATCGAGGTGATGCTCGCAGGCAACATGGGCGAGGGTGCTAAGAACAAGCTCCAGAGCCACAACATCAAGGTTATCCGCGGCTGTAAGGGCGACATCGAGGCAGTAGTCAAGGGCTACCTCCTCGGCTTCGTTATGGACTCTGGCGAGGCATGCCACCACCACGAGTGCAAATAAGCGCCAAGCATAGAATCAAACCATTGCGTTTGGTAGTTTCGAATATTTTATCTATATTTGTAAGACATTAGTCTACAAACAGATATTGACACTATGAAAAAACTACTACTTATATTTGTAGCGCTTGTTGCAATCATACCCACGTCACATAAAGCATCAGCACAGGAGCAGGGCGATTTCCGCTTCGGATTCCGCACGGGTTACTACTTCTGTACCAACGCCTACACCGTGGGCGTATATGGCAACTACGGCATCACCGACTGGTTGAATATCGAACCAGGCGTAAGCTACGTCTGCAAACAGAAGAGCACGGTGGATGTCTATTGCGACTTCCAGATACCGTTGGAGATTGCAACATACTGGCACCTATACCCCATTGTTGGCGTCAGCCTACACGACATCAGTGAGAACAATGGAGAGATAGATGGCTGGGCAGGAGGCCTAAACTTGGGCATCGGTTCAAGCTACAACTTTAGTGGCAAGTGGGGATTTTCAGCACAGGCAAAGTGGATGGGACGGCTCCCACAGAAACACTCCAACGCAGTGATCGTATCGGTAGGCATAGACTACAACTTCTAAAAAAGGAGCTACGCCAACCCAATAAGCAGATAAGGGATATAAGCGAGATTGCAGATGACAAATTATGCACTTCACGCTTATATCTCTTTTTTATTTTCACCTAATTTACACTCACGTTTTCACCCCGATACTACGGCAAAGAGTAGTGACATTAACACAAAACTACAGCCGAATAGTACAATTTTGCAGTTTTCGGAAATTTATTTCGATTTTTTGATACAGCGTACCACATTTTTTACTATATTTGTATGAAATTATGGTGTACCTTATAAAAGGTGCACGATATATCCATTGGAATATGACAATTAAACAATTATACAAAACTACAAACTTACTGAACATGGACAAAGTAAACGCTATGCAGTTGCAGGATGTGGTTATCCGATTCTCGGGTGACTCAGGTGACGGTATGCAGCTCACTGGTACGCTCTTCTCGGACAC
>JAZRAT010000061.1:0-2356 GCA_045634725.1 Alistipes sp.
AGTTTGGAGCTTCGGGTCGCGTTGTCGACGATGCTGGTGTGCCGATTGAGGGCATCGAGGCGCGATGTGGCGGTAATGTGACATCGACAGATGCCGAGGGTCGCTTCTATTTGAGAGCTAGAGAGCCCTTTGTGATACTCACAGATGTCGACGGTGAGGCCAATGGTGGCGAGTTTGAGGAGAAGGCTATATCGTTCAATAGCACAGGCACGAACATCGACCTCGGCGATATAGAGCTCACGCGCAAGTAGTTAGTATAACCGTTCGTCATTCCGAGGAGCGAAGCGACGTGGGACCCCACTTAACTAATTAGTAATGGGTAATTAGCAATTAGTAATGATATTATGAATGTCATTCTGAACGTAGTGAAGAATCTCCTCACTGGCAATACACTATCAACGTTGTCTATGGTCGGCTTCGAGGGGATTGCCACGTCGGGCAGGCCCTCCTCGCAATGACAATCATACTATCAACGTTGTCGCTTGTCGGCTGTGAGGAGATGCTTCGCTTTCGCTCAGCATGACATACAACGTGAATGAGATTGCCACGGATTGATCCAAGCCTCGCAATGACGGATTGAAATAATTTAAAATAATTTAATACTATGAAACGAACAATTCTTATAGTGGCACTGAGCGTGGCATTCGCTGCGGTGTCGTTGTGGCTCATATTGAGCGGTGGCCGTAGCAAGCGCGCCACAAGCCTGAAGTATCGCCTTGGTGGTATGCTGATTGGCCTTACAGCGTTGGCATCGACAGCCTGTCAGGGAGGTGAAGGATATTTTCCTCCTATGACATGCTACGACCCTGCGCCCCCCGTTGAGAACTACCATTTTTGGGATACTGCTGTGGCAAACAGCGAGTTGCGTAATGGCGATGTGGTGGTGTTGAACTACGAGTGTATGTTTGGCGAGGAGGTGACATTATCGTTGGTTAGTGATGACAACGAGCCCGAAAGGGTGCTTTGCAGTAAGACTTACGCAGTAAAGCAGGGTGACAATCAGTTGGAATTCACCATCGATGCAGGCGACTATCGCGGTAGAGCGAAGTTATGTGCAGAGTATGTGGTCTATGAGGGTGATATTGAGCCCCAGCGCCGCCATATCTATGTCGCTATAGTTGACTAAGTTATGCTCTTCTCGCGACGAAAAAAGGTGGAGCTCGGCTTCGCGGTCTTTGAGCTCACGGATGCTTGTAACCAGGCGTGCAGATTCTGCTACAACCACTTTAAGGGTGGGACAGAGCCATGTGCGGTTGCTGCGCCCGACTTCCGTATGGCACGCCGCACGCTAAAGCGCCTGCTCAACGAGGCAAACATCGGCAGCATATCCTTCTCGGGTGGCGAGCCGATGCTTATGCCACGCATCCACGACCTTATACTTAAGGCGCGCCTCGGAGGGGCGAATATCAACCTTCTCACAAACGGTACGCTCCTCAAGGCTGAGGAT
Source organism: Alistipes sp. (assembly GCA_045634725.1). GTDB lineage: Bacteria > Bacteroidota > Bacteroidia > Bacteroidales > Rikenellaceae > Alistipes. The sequence goes on from JAZRAT010000061.1 coordinate 1,448, forward strand.
ATAGACATCATCCGTAACCTCGGTGTTGGCGTGGTGCAGATACCGCTACTCTCGCACCGTGCCGAGGTGCATGACCACATAACGCAGCTCGAGGGCTCGTGGGAGCGCGCAATGGCAAGTGCCAAGCGCATCGCGGAGGTAGACCCTGCATGGCTGACTCCTGTCTTTATTCTCAGTCGCCTGAATGTCAGCGACATAGAGCCTACGCTGGAGATGTATGCCGCGATGGGGGTGAAAAGAATAATGCTTAACCGCTTCAATATCGGTGGTTTGGGGCGTAAGTATGCCGCGGAGCTGACACTCTCGCATGCAGAGTTGCGCGATGCCTTTCGTCGTGCCGATGCCAAACTTGGCGAGCTGGGCATGCGTGCCCACAATGGCGTATGTACGCCGCTATGTGTGCTCGAACCGCACGACTACCCCAACATAACATTTACGCACTGCACAACGGAGCTAACCTCGCGTCCGCTCACAATAAACTATCGTGGCGATGTGCGCTTCTGCAACCACTCGCCCCGCGTGCTGGGTAACATACACAACGTGCACCTCGACGACATCCTCAAGCGCATCACAGATGAGGGCATCTACAACACCATGCCCGAGCGATGCGTAGCGTGCGACCTGTGGCAGCGCTGTCGTGGTGGCTGTCGTGCCGCCTCGGAGCAGCTATACGGAACGTTCGACATTGCCGACCCTGTATTAGATTTATAAACCTTAAACTATACGAACTATGAAACGATTGATTCTCTTTGGATTAGTAGCGTTAGGCTATACATTCGCAAGTTGTGAGCCCGAGGGCGACCAGCAGATATACCCCGCACCTGCCTATGCACCCCTACATGAGGAGTATAGCGAGAAGGCGCCAGCTGAGGAGGCCCTCGCAGAGGAGGCTAACAACGACATACAAAA
>JAZRAT010000062.1:0-15890 GCA_045634725.1 Alistipes sp.
ACTGGAGAACCAGTCTCATCGGTCACTGTACCGGTAACACGCTGACCTTGAGCAAATGCGCCGAAGCAGCCCAAGAGCAGAGTTGCAACCATTGATAGTACAACTTTTTTAACCATAAGCATTAGTTTTTAATGAAAAAAAATTTGTATAAAGTTTTAAAGTTTGTTCTTCTCCATAGGCCTATCATACCCCTTTGACAGTCCAATTCGGCGCATCAGCCAGCCAAACGGGCACAATATTAGCATAGAGTTATTGCACAAAGATAATCGTTTTAATTGAATTAGCAAAGAAAACCCATCTTTTTTTTCTTCGAAATCGGCATTTATTTAATACACAAAACGACGATTGGTGTGGGCAAATAAGACAATATTAATCTAAAATTCACTACCAAACGCTCTATTTTTCAAACGAACGACTCGCTCCTGCGCTAACTCGCTGAATATTTATGTAATATGCAGATTTTTTCTTGCCTAAAAAACACGAAAATTTTTGTGTGAAAAAATTAACAGCCCTATTGCATATCGAAATTTTTTATTATATTTGCACTCGATTCTGCGCCACAAGCGCGCAGCCTAATTCTCTAACATGAGACATAAATAGTCTCCCTAAATCCTTAACTATGAAGCGATTGCTTTTAACGGTCGCACTGCTTCTTGTCGTGGCAGTGGCGAGCGCTCAGGTTACTACATCATCATTACGCGGCGTAGTAACAGACAACGACAACAAACCCATTGCAGGCGCAGCAGTAATTGCGCATCACGAGCCCTCTGGCTCACTCCGTGGCGCATACACAAACGCCGATGGCCACTACGCTATAAATGGTATGCGCGTGGGCGGACCATACACTATCGAATTTAGTTATCTCGGATACAAAACGCAGCAACACACCGTGGCAGAGATGCATGTCGGTGAAACTCTCTATATCGACGCAAAACTCAAGGAGGACACTGAGTATATCGGTGAGGTGTGGGTAGTACACACCAAGCACGATGCACGCAGCGAGAATTTCAACGAGCTAGAGATGGCAGACATCCCCACTATCGACCGCTCGATTTACGACCTCACAAAGCTTATGTCCTCAGCAGTAAGTCCCGCATCGGGAGGCATTGTCCTTGGTGGTCAAAGCACACGCTACAACGCATTTACAATCGATGGCACATCCTCTGCCGACATCTATGGCCTCGGCACTACTGGCACGACGGGTTCGCTCACAAGTGCCAACCCCATCCCCATCGATGCAATCCGCGAGGTTGAAATCTCAACATTTACCGTAGACCTCCGCGAGAGTGGCTTTACGGGAGGTAGCATCAATGCCGTGACACGCTCGGGCAACAACGAGTTCAGCGGCTCGGCTTATACCTACTTCAACAACGAATCCTTCTGGGGCACAACACCTGGCAAGGATGTCGCAAACCGCACCAAGCTCTCGGAGCAGATTACAAACATCTATGGCGTAACTCTCGGAGGCCCAATCATTAAGGACAAGCTACACTTCTTCATCGCGGGCGAGTTTAATCGTGGTCTCACCCCCTCATCGAACTACCCAGGTAGTGGTGTATCAGCCCTCACACTCGATGAGGCGCGCCAAATTTCGGAGCGATACAAGGAGCTTACGGGTTACGACGGCGGTGGCTACGGCGAGAACAGAATTCTCGAAATCACAGGCTCGGCCGTTGCGCGCCTCGACTGGAACATCAACATGTGGAACCACCTCTCGTTGCGCTACAACATGCTCCATGCCGATGCTGATGCGGGCTCGAACACTGCACAATCGTTCTACTTCACAGGCTCGGAGTACACCAATATCAACCGCACACACTCGGTAGTTGCGGAGCTTAACACATCGATGGATTGGGGCGGGAATTCTCTGCGCATTGGCTACACTCGTTTGAAGGATGGTCGCCTCACACCTGAGAGCCTACCCGCAGTGATTATCAATGGTTTAGGCGAGAAGGGCAACGGCACGGCAACCATCGGCACAAGCCCCTACTCGGGTCGCAATATGCTCAAGCAGGATGTCTTCATCTTTGGCGATGATGTGACGCTCAGCATCGGCGAGCACCTGTTCACATTTGGCACCTCGAACGAGGTATATCGCGCCGACAACCTATACCTCGCTAATGCGCGCGGTACCTATACCTACTCTTCGCTCGAGGACTTCCTTGCGGACAACGCAACGCAGTACGCCTACGGATACTTCGCAAATGGCGAGAAGAACCCTCCGATGACCATGGGTCAGTTCGCACTCTATGCGCAGGACGAGTACAAAATCACACGCGAACTCACGCTGACATACGGCCTACGTGCCGACATCCCCGTGATGTTCGACACCCCCGTGGCGAACGAGGCATTCAACAGCGGTTACTTCGCAAAGCACGGCACAAAGACGGGCGATATTCCTCGCGCACAAATACTTATATCTCCTCGCGTGGGCATAGAGTGGTTTGACGGAACATGGAACCTGCACGGTAGCGCTGGCATCTACACCGGTCGCATACCCTTCGTATGGCTCTCGAACTGCTATCAGAACACAGGTCTCCGCTCCGTGGGCGTAACGGTGACAAACCCCGCTGAGACTCCCGATTTCAGTCTCAACCCCGAGAGCGTAGGCATCGCAAGCAACCCCTCTATCGACCTTGTAGACAGTAACTTCCGCTATCCGCAGGTCTTCCGCGTGGCGGCTGGCGCAACATACCGCTACGACCTATTAAAGTTGTCATTTGATGCTGACTACACAAAGGGACTAAACAACATCTTCGTCGAGAATCTCGTAGCGGAGGATAATGGCAAGCGCCTATATGTGGGTGGCGAGGGAAGTCGCTCTTCAGCAACATATTACGATGCCGTAACCAAGGACTACGCAGCGGTATATCGCTTGAGCAACACTCAGAAGGGCTACTCGTGGTCGGTAACCGCACGCGCCGAGTACTACTTTGCCTACCCTCTTGCTGGCGTTCGTGTAGCTGCGGCATACACCTTCTCGCAGTCGAAGAGCATCAACGATGGCGTATCGGCACAGGCATCATCGAACTGGGGTCGCAACTACGCCGTAGACAGCAACGCCCCTGAGTTGAGTAACTCACTCTACGAGTTCCCCCACAAAGTGGTGGCGACAATCTCGTACAACGAGCGATATGGCCTCTTCGGCACCAATGTAATGTTGCTTTATAACGGCTACTCTGGCGAGCACTACTCGCTCACATACGCCAAGGGCAAAGTTGATGTAAATGGCGATAGCTATCGTGGTAACTCGTTGATTTACATTCCAACCAAGACAGAGATGAGCACTATGCTTTGGGCTGATGATACATCATCAGCAGCATTTAACAACTACATCGAAGCAGACAAATATCTTCAATCTAATCGTGGAAAGTTTGCCGAGCGCAACTCACATTCGTTGCCCTTTGTACACCGCCTCGACCTCCACATTGCGCAGTCGTTCTACTTCAAAAAGAGTAACTCTATAGACAACCGCGACCAGCGCGTGGAGCTCTCGCTCGACGTCATAAACCTCAGCAACCTCATCTGCCGTTCATGGGGCATGTCATACCGCGTGTCGAACTGGGCACTCTCGCCAGTGACCGTGACGGAGCTTCGCGAGGTGGAGGGTGGCTACCGCCCCGTATATAAGTTTAATGGTGCGAATTACACCGTAAACGACCTCGCCTCACGCTGGCATATGCAGCTCGGTATCAGAGTGGTATTCTAAGAGTTATGGAGACAAAGGTTATCATATTCGACTTCGACGGCACGCTCTGCGACACACGCAGCAACATCATCATAGCCTTTCGCGCCACGATGGAGCGTCTCGGCCTCGAGATGCGTGACGAGGAGACGTGCGGTGCTACGATAGGTCTCACGCTACGCGACGGCTTCAAAAGCATGTACCCCGACTTTGACGACGCAAAAATTGACCACTGCGTGGAGACCTACCGCCAGATATTTGCCGAGCGCCGCAAGGAGCTTATGCCCGACCTGTTTCCTGGCGTAAAGGAGACGCTCGAGGCGTTGCACAAGCGCGGGTATAGGATGACCATTGCAACATCGCGCCTTACGGACTCACTGATGCTCTTTATGCGTCACCACGGCATAGACCACTACTTTGAGTATGCCGTAGGCTCGGATAGCGTAACACACCACAAGCCCCACCCCGAGCCAGCACTCAAAACCCTTGCTGCGCTTAATATAGAGCCCTCAGAGGCGATTATGGTGGGCGATATGCCCGTGGATATAGCCATGGCGCACAATGCAGGGATAAGGGCTATAGGTGTCGACTATGGCAATGCCTCACACGAGGAGCTCGAAGCAGCCGAGGCAGACTGGATAGTCGATGACATAACGAAGATTCTCAGCATCATAAAATAAAAGATATGGGTCGCCCGAATGGACGACCCATAACTATTTAATCATCAAGCTCCTACTTGCGAAGTGCAAGGGGCTTGGGAGCGTTGAGTGACGATGCATTCATAGCATCGCTGATATCCTGCGCAGCAACTACGCCTGTCCACTCGCCAGTAACCTTAAAGCCACCATCGTCAACAAGGTCAAAAACAAAGCGATAGTTGCCATTACCAGCATCTTCAACAGTCACCGTACCCTCAGCAATGGGTGCAGTCTCCGATGAGTAACCCTCAGCATCGGGTGTCAAATCGCCGTACCATGTAAAGAGGATGCTACCAGCATAGTTTACAATACCCGAGAACATTGTGTGGTCAGCAATATCAAGCGATACGTTGTATGTACCCGTTGGGAATGAAGAGCGTGAGCCGCCAGTCTCTACGATAAACTCCGTAGTGAACATATCGCCAAAGCCATCGGGATACTCGCTATTTGTAGCGTAGATCATCAACATCCAGTTGTCGAAGCCAGGCTTCATAATCTCGCCAAGACAGAATGCGCTACCAATAGCACCCTCGGGGAAGTTATATGCGTGGTCAGCATCGAGTGTTGTCCAGGGGCGTGGAGACATGCTCTCGTCATTATCGTTGAAGTTGCCGAATGCCATCTCACCATCGAAGCTCAATGCGAGGTTAACGCCATTGTCGGTTGTGAAGTTCATGACAATCTTTGTATTTGCGCCGTCATTCTCCACTGTAAAGCTACCCTCGGTAACAAGGCCGACCTTCTTAACCTGACCATTCTCAACATACTGCAAATAGGTACCTGTGAAGTACTTATCGCCGAAGTAGTCGGTGATAGCACCCATATCAAAGCGATATGGCAAAGAGTAGATAGTGTCGAGAACCGACTCTGTGATGAGGTACTCGCCTGCCGACAAGGGGATGTACTGAGCGTTGTAGTCCTCAGCCTTTGGCATGAACACACGGCTAAGGTGGAGGTAGTAGCCTCGCTGCAACGAGCCATTCTCATCGAATGTGCCATCGAACATCTCAATACCCAAGTCATCGCAGAAGGGATAGAACCAGCTACCCCAGTAGCGTATTTGCGCCTCAGCGAAATCAACGGTTACATCCTCCTCGAAGAACTCATACGCCGAAGTACCGCCCTGAACAAACTGAATAGGGCCAGTGTAGCGCGCCGAAAACTCCATGTCACCAAGGAGCATAAGCGTGCCCTCAACGGTAATAGTATATGTAGCAGCTGTACGCTCAACGGTTACGATGCCCAAGATTGGAGTTGAGATAACCTCACCACCCTCAACAACGATGTCAACATAGGAGTTGACGGGATTATAAGTGAAAGGCGAGTAGTCTGTGTTGGGCTCGTAGACACCATTGGGCAATACGGGGTTAAGGGGATCGCTATCCTCCTCGTTGTAGAAGTCGATAAATACCTGAACATCACCCTCCCAGCCAAGCTCGGTGGTGTTACCAAACGACAACTCGTAGTTACCAGCCAAAGCGTCGTTATCGTTGCGATATACGGCCGAGATAAACTTGTTGAGCTCATAGCCCTCGAATGGTTTCTCGGGCTCTGCAAGAGTTGTGAAAGTCTCCTTGGCAATAGCCTGCTTCGAGCCATTGATAGCCAAAGCGTAGAGCGTATACTCTGTATCCAACTCAAGGCCTGTCAAGGTGTTAGCCTCGTTTGCAACCTTTGTACCCTCGCTCTTGATGGTCTCAGCGGTTGCCTCAGCTGCGCCAGCTACGCAGTAGTAGTATGCCTCCTCGGCATCGGTCGTAGTGATGGTGAAATCTACCTCATTTGTACGCACATCCTTAACCTCGAGCTTCACGGTTGGAGTCTTTGTCTCGGGTGTAGGGGGTGTGTCGGGCTTACATGATGCTACAAGCATTGCTACCGCAGCAACTGCAAGCATTGAAATATTAAAAAGTCTTCTCATGGTATTTTAAGTTTTAAGTTATTACTGAACCTTTATCTCGCCACTCCAATGCATATAGAAGGGCTTTGTTTCGCCACCGTTCTCCATTGTGGCGTTGACAACGATAGTGTGCTCTTCGCCCTCGGTCACAACATCCATCTCCACGGCGGTGAATTTCCAAGTCTTATACGATGGGCGGTATGTCACGAAATCGGTGTACGAGAGGTTGAACTGCTCGGTGGTATAAGTGCCAGTAGGCAGCAGAGCATTGCCATTATCGCAAATTGCGGGATCGAGCATTAGGTCAACACGGAACTCTCCACCATCATTATCCGTAAACTTGATGTAGTACTCGCCAGGCACGACGTTACCTGTGTAGCGTGTTGGCTGGATAGACTCCTTCACCTCGAAGATGTGAGCACCCTCGGGAGCACCCTCCACAATCTCGGGGAGTTCGATGCCAGAGATAAGACCCTCGTAGCTCAAAACCACAGAGTTACCATCCGCAAAATAGAGTACGCCCGTAACATTGTAGTATACCTCGCGAGTCTCCTCGTTGGGCGATGCCACAACATTGACGCTACCACTACTAAATGTTGAGCCGGTCATATCGGTAGGATTGAACAAGAAGCGTGTGTAGGCACTGCTAATCTCACCGCCATTCATACCCGCAAGTGCATACTCGCCCGATGGGAGATAACCAAGCTCCTCGGTAGCATAGAAGTCGACATAGAGCGTATAGCCCTGCTTCTGATCGATAAATGTGAGGAAGAAGTTATTCGCGCTATAAGAGTATGAGCTTGCAGCGAGGCCCTCAGTCAAATTATAGACAACGATATTCTTTATTGTTGTAAACTCTAGAACATCAGCCATTACCACACTCTCATCAAGGCCCTTCGCAGCAACATAAATCTCGTATGCAGTCTCCTCATTGAGGCCCTCAATCTTCACTTCGCCACTCTCCACGGCTGTACCATTCTTCAAGACCTGCTCGGCTGTAACATCGCGCGAGCCAGCCTTGATGCAAACATACTTAACCTCTGCGACATACTCTGCCGATACAGAGAACACCGCATAATCGTAGCCAATGTCCTCTGTGAGCGAAGCCGCAAGTACGGGGGCAGGACATGCGGTATTAAATGTCTCAGACTCAACAACTACACCACTCTCTCCCTCTGCTGCAACGACAATCTCATACTCCCTGCCCATCTCAAGGTCAGTCACCTCCACCTCAACAGTAGCATTGGCCTCGACAGCGGTGCCAGCCTCTAAAACCTCCTCCGCAGAGATTGGCTCATCGGGATTTACGCCCGACATGTCATAGACGCAATACTTAACGGTTGTAGCATTGGTCGTTGTGATTGTGAATGTTGCCACTGTCTCGCCGACCTCGCCAATTGCGATGCTAATGGTAGGCTCAACCACATCTGCCTCCTCGGTCTCGGCCTCCTGGAAAGCGTAAACAAAATCTGCTGAATTCTTAGCAGCAACATGCAATGTGTACTTGGTAGATGAAGCAAGATCCTCAAACTTTACGTTTACTGTGGCATTAGCCTCTACCTCAACACCCTCAGCAATGATAGTCTCCTTTGTGGGAGCTGTCTCACTACTCTCTGCAAAAATGCATCGCACCTCATCGGCACTCTCTGAAGTAATCGTAAACTCGAGGGTCGAACCAGTAATTGCAACCACCTCTGCCGACACCTTGCAAAGTGGAATATCATCATTTGGTCCATCCTGCGGGGGCAAGTCTTCACCACATGCCACTGTGGCAAACATTACCACCAGCGCGACCATCATCTTTAGATAAGCTTTCATTCTCATAGACTTTTCTTCTTTTAGGTTTTATTATTATTTTTTATTTCTCATTCTATCTCAGGCGTTTAGCACCATTTCGCAAACATCTTGCAACTATAAAAATATTCACACAAAACTATAAATTGCCTTTTTAGATTGTAATTTATTCTTTATTTGCACACCAAAAGTAGAATAAAAAAACGAATAAACAAAGAAAAATCATGAAAAAATAGATAAAAAATAATTTTAATAATTTGTTTTAATTATTTATTTTTTGGTTTTATTGACAAACACATTGCTATTACAAAAAATTATTTTACTTTTGCAAAAGGATATGAGTCCAACGAGAATAACGAAAATAGACAAGAATAAATTAATACCTTATATCTATATGAAAAGCTACAAAGCCCTACTACTCTTGTTTGTGGCAATTGCGATGCAGTTCGCAGTGGCATGCAACAACGACGAGCCACAACCTACACCACAACCCGAGCCCCCAACACCTGAGCTTCCACAGCCTCTTACCGAGAGCCATACGCTCACAATATTCATGCAGGGCAACAACGGCCTCGCGGAGTTTATGGACTCCAACCTCCAGCGCATACTCACGTCATACTACGATATGCCCGAGGGCGATTTCCGCATCTTTATATTCTATGACAGAGGCAATTACACACGTCTCACCGAGCTATACATGAACGACGGCATGGCAAAGCAACGCCTTGTGGAGGAGTATGAGACATCCGCCTCGACCGTAGATAAGGAGTTTGTGCGTGGCGTATTGGCAAAGGTTAAAGAGGAGGCTCCCGCAGATAGCTACGGTCTTATCCTCTCGTCACATGGTGGTGGTTGGGTACCCTCAGACCTCTACGACGTCTACCTCCTTGGCGAGGGCACACGCAGTGATGCTCCACAGATTCAACCACTCTTCTATGCTCAGGACGACTACAACTGCATGGAGGTTGCAGACCTTGTGGAGGCTCTCAGCGACACACACTACGAATATATCATATTTGACGCATGCTTTATGGGCAACGTAGAGGCACTCTACGACCTACGCAACTCTGCGGACTACATCGTGGCTTCGGCTGCCGAGGTGCTTGGCGCGGGCTTCCCATATGAGACTATGATACCCATGCTCTTTGAGTATGACGACCACAACCTCAAGGCAATCTGCGAGGAGTACATGGAGTACTACGAGGGATCGTCTGGTACCGTGGCACTCATTGATTGTGAGCAACTTGAGCCTCTCGCCGAGGCTATGCGCGACGTTATGGCAGAGATTGGCGAAGTGGATGTAAATAGCGTTCAGGCATACGACGCCTTCGAGTACCACCTCTTCTTCGACCTTATGCACTATGTGGAGCTTGGCGTGGAGAATAGTTCAGCCTTTGAGAAGGCGCTCAACAAGGTGGTACTATATAGCGGTCACACCGACTACATCGAGACTGCTACGGGCAAGGATGTGGAGACATACACTCTCGACCGCTCGTGTGGCCTATCGTGCTACATTCCTCAGGCCGAGTGTCCCGCAACCGAGGCAGCATGGTGCGAGACAGCATGGGCCAAGGCGATTACGAAGTAGTATAACACACTATATAACAAAGGGTTGTCCACATTGGTCAACCCTTTGTTTTTTTTTCGATAGCTCCACTATTTATGTCTCCTCAAATCTACGATTCGCTCCTGCATATCGGGAAAGTCGAGGTTTATCTCCTTCACAATCACGCAATGAGAATGAATGGGGTTGCGACGCACCAACTCCTGCATATCGCACTCCACCCATCCAGGATTGTGAGCGATGCTAACCAACTCCCTCCACGCCCCGTTGCTATAAGTGTATACGGTATATGTTCCCCAATAGGAGTAGCCACAATGGAGAAAGACGCCAAGCTCATCCGCCCCATCGCCATTCAAATCCCCCTCATTTGTCATCTCTCGGACACTGTAGACCATAGTCTCGGCATCCAACACCTTGATGGAGTTGTCGTTAAAGTAGATATTATACTCATATTCCTCGTCGTGCGACACACAGTAGAGATCAGCAACCTCTACCTTGCCGTCACCGTTAAAGTCGCCATCTATGCTCTCACGAAACTCCCCTCGCTCTACCACGACTTCTCTCTCTACGGGACTACTCGCCGTACCATCATTCTCAACGAGTCGGCACACGCCGATAACAACAAAGGCAGCCGATATAACCGCAATAACAATACACACCAATGTGTACACTCTAAATATAGACTTCATACTTAACAACTATCTTTTGTACTACAAAGGTGATACAAAAAAATCGTACAACCAAGCATCTGCTGCTCGGCTGTACGAAACCATATTTACGCTGTATGAAATTGCCCACGAACGACAATTTCATGCACCCACTACAACATCTCAAGCAACGAGGCCATAAGCACACCGAAGTGGTTACCCACAGCGTAGCCCACGATACCTGCACCGAGACCTACGATAAGCGACTTGCGGTTTTTGAGTACCGCAACCATCATAGGCACGAAGGGTGGCGAGTTGATAAACGACACCGACGACACGGTCATCGAATCGGCATCGACACGCATAATGCGACAGAAGATGGCGTGCAGCACCAACGAACCAAAGACTGCTACAATGAGGAAGAGAATCTGGTCGAGGCCATCAGCGAGTTTAAGCTCCGAGAAGTCGGCCATAGAGGCCATCGCGATGCTAAAGATATAGATAAGATACATACCAATATCGAAGCTACGCTCCAACTTACGCACGGGCTTAATAAACGAGAACACTACGCCCAAGGTGCTGACAACCAAGATAAAGACAACCATAAACCAATCATCACCACAGGGCAGTGCTATACCCGCTGATATAGCTACAGCAACCAGCGTGAAGCCAACAATCTTCGCCAGCTCCGCAATGCCCGCCTTGCTCCACAAGCCCTTGTAGGGGTTACGTTTCGCATCGGCAATCTGACGGTCGAGTTCCGCCTGCTCGCTCTCCGTAAGACTCTTTTCGCCCCTCTCGCCATATAGCCAGCGGAACAATCTGTAACCCACCGACACCAAGAAGACAAGATAGAGGAACGAGATTATGATATCGTATGAGCACATCATGACGTAGCTATGCTCCTTGACGCCAAATATCGCCTGAATAGCAGCAGCATTGACCATGCCTCCCGTATACATTCCCGACATGATGCCACCAATCTCCGCGCCCTCCTCGAGATGCTTACCAAAGAGCACATAGCCCACTGCAACAGCAATAGCCACAGAGAGGAAACCGCTTATTATAGTCCTGATCTGCAGGCCCGCATCGCGACGCGTAAAGCGACAGCCAAAGAGCATCATTGGGATAGCCAAAGGTATGGTAGCAGAGGTTGCAATATCCTGGACCACCTCAATTTTCGGGATATCGAATGGGAGGTTTCCGATGAGTATGCCCAAGGCGTAGAGAATCATCACGGGGCCTATCTTATCGAAGAACGAAACACGATGACAGAGCCACAATACACCCGCAGGAGCGAGGCAGAATATCACAGCAATTATCACTATATAGAGTATCGACATAGCAATCTTAGGTTAGAAATTTACAACAAAGATAGTTATTTTATTGTTATGTGTTACCCGTTGGGAGAAGTTTTCACTAAAAAAGCAGAGGGTGTCCACTCGCTGAACACCCTCCACACTATTGCTTTTTATGCCCTATTTATGGCAGATAATAGTATATGCCATCGTAGTCCTCTATATCTACCGCAGTGCGCAAAAGCGTACCATCCGCAGCATAGTCGAGGTATATATCCGTCAAGAAGCCATTAACCACAACCGTAGCCTCGATAAAGTAGATGGTATCGCCCGACTTGCGCTCCAAGCGCTCTACATCGTCCACGGGTGTCTGCGCGCCATACGACGTTTCGAAGGCTAAACGCACAGCCTGAGGCAGGTCGCTGTACTTGATATCGTACTTGGTCATAACCCACTCACCGCCCTTGGTGTACCACGCCTCGCAGTCGCCACTGCCAGGGAGATGAAACTCAGCAACGGCATAGCCACGCTTACGCTCCCACTCCACATCAACAGCCGTGGGATACTTCTCATTAAAGGCACTACGCAATGATGTTGGGGCATTATAGTCGTCGCAAGCAAATAGACCCAACGCTGCGACTACAGCAAAAGCTGTAAATATAAATCTTCTCATAGAGACATTCTGTTTTTAAGTTTAAATAAAATTTTCTAATTAGTCATCAACATCGACAAGGCGATAGTTGCGATCAAACGTAAGCTCGAGGCCTCCGTTGAGTTTAACTTCCCAGTCGTTGCCATCCTTCGATATCTCGACAATGTTATCCGAGGGATACCTCTTTGCTACATAGTCGGCAATCTTCTTTGGCACAATATCCGCGGGAACCATACCTCCACGACACTCCACATCAATCCACTCGCCTGCACCATCAAACTCAATCTTCACACCGCTATCCAGCATCACCTTGTACTCCGTGCGAGCATAATCTCTATCCTCAAATGTATAGGATGGTTGCACGTTGGGGAAGTGGTTGGCGATAAAGGTGCGCGCCTTGGCGGGAAGCTCCTCATACTTTATAGCGCGATCATCATCTGTTAGTGGCGCTGCCATAAGCGTGGCGGTCGCCATAACTGCGCCCAAGAGGGCAATAATACTCTTTCTCATAATCCTAAATTTTTATTCTCAATTTTCCTTTTTAATAATATTGTAGCTACACGTTTGCCACACACCATGCAAATCTCGTACATTATCCGCAGGTACAATATTAATTTTTACGCCTGCAAGATATGAAAAATATTTTGAACACGAACTTAAACTGTATGAAAATTTTTATATCCATAAACACATAATGCTTTTTTGTCAATAAAATTGATTTTTTAGTCTTCGTAATTAAACTTTTTAATGGAGCAAAAGTTGTTATTGGAGGCAAGGAAGCGTGCAAACTCCAAATTGCAACAGGCCCTTTGTTTCGACATCCTGTCCACCTCTCGGCCATTTCACCTCAGAAAGTAGAATATTTTTTCTCTACTAAAAGTAGAAATATAAAAAAAATAGTTATCTTTGTGTGATTGTAGATAGATATTGCACGGTAAAATGGCAAACACAAAATATAGACTCATAGAGGTCAAAGCCACTGACAAACGCCTCGAGCGCGAGTTTTTAGACCTCCCAAAGATGATATACAAGGGCAACCCCAACTGGGTGTGTCCCTTCGACTCTTCGATAAAGGCTGTGTTCGACCCTGCCAAGAATAAGCTCTTCAAGGATGGAGAGGCAATCCGCTGGGTGGCACACAATGCCGAGGGTGAGTGTGTAGGTCGCATCGCGGCATTCTACGACAAGACTCACGCCTTTGGCTACGAGCAACCCACAGGTGGTTGTGGTTTCTTCGAGGCTATCGACGACCAGGAGCTTGCCAACACACTCTTCGATGCTGCGCGCGACTGGCTCATGGAGCGTGGCATGGAGGCGATGGATGGTCCCGTGAACTTCGGTTCGCGCGATGCGTGGTGGGGGCTACTCGTCGAGGGATATGAGCATCAGCCCCTTTTTGAGAATCCATACCACCCACCCTACTACAAAGAGCTATTCGAGAACTACGGCTTCCAGAACTACTTCAACCAGAACACCTACGTCTGGAAGATTGACGATGACGATGTGAACGAAGTTGTCTACGAGCGCGTAAAGCGACTAATGTCGACACCCGGTTACCGCTTTGCACCCATCGGCAACGAGGACTTGTACTCGGCAGTGGAGAAGGTGCGCACCATATATAACAAGGCGTGGGCACTCTTTACGGGTGTACAGCCCATGACCGCGGAGGAGGCTCGCCAGATGGCCGACACCATGCGCCCCATCATCGACCGCAACCTTATATGGTTTGCATATTTCAATGATGAGCCCATCGGCTTCTTCATCATGGTACCCGACCTTAACCGCATCATAGGCAAGTATAACGGCAAGTTCGGCATCGTAAATAAGTTGCGCATGATGTGGGACCTCAAGGTACGCAAGATGAGTGACCGCATCTTTGGCATCGTCTTCGGCATCACACCCGAGTTTCAGGGCAAGGGCGTGGAGTCTGGCATGATGAAGGCCATGCTCGACGGCTACATCCGCACCAAGAAGAATCAGTACCGCTCGGTGGAGTTTGCATGGATTGGCGACTTCAACCCCACGATGAACCGCATGGTGGAGCGCTACATCTGCGCACGCAAGCACAAGATGCACACCACCTACCGCTATCTCTTCGACCGCACAAAGGAGTTTACACGTTGCCCCAAGGTGGGATTCAAACCCCGTCCCAAAGTCGCAGATGCCACAGCACAAGCACAAGCAACGGAATAGCAAAACATTTAAGCAGAATAAAACTAACAATCTAAAACCTATAAACCAATGAAAACTACAGCATTTACAAAGTACCATATTGCTAATGGTGCTAAGATGGCAGAGTTCGCAGGCTACAACATGCCTATCGAGTTCTCAGGTATCAACGACGAGCATATCAACGTTCGCGAGAAGTGTGGCGTCTTTGACGTTAGCCACATGGGCGAGATCTGGGTTAAGGGTCCTCGCGCAACAGAGTTCTTGCAGCGCATCACAACAAACAACGTATGCGACCTCTACGACGGCAAGGTGCAGTACACAACTATGCCCAACGGCAAGGGTGGTATCGTAGATGACATCTTGGTATATCGTCTCAACGAGGAGAAGTATATGCTCTGCGTTAACGCTGCAAACATCGAGAAGGACTGGAACCACATTTGCGAGCAGGGTAAGGAGTATGGCATGAAGGCTGGCGAGGAGCTCGAGAATGGCTCTGACAAGACCGCACAGCTCGCTATCCAGGGTCCTTTGGCTATGAAGCTCGTACAGAAGATGACCGAGGAGCAGGTCGAGGATATGGAGTACTACACATTCAAGCTCTGCAAAGTTGCTGGTTGCGATGTAATTCTCTCAACTACAGGTTATACAGGCTCTGGCGGTTGCGAGATCTATATGTACAACGAGGATGCTGACACCATCTGGGAGGCTATGTGGAAGGTAGGCGAGGAGTTCGGTTTGAAGAACATCGGCCTCGGCGCACGCGACACACTCCGCCTCGAGAAGGGCTTCTGCCTCTATGGTAACGACATCGACGACACTACATCTCCTATCGAGGCAGGCCTCAACTGGCTTACAAAGTTCGTTGACAACAAGCCATTCATCGACCGTGAGCTCATGGAGCGCCAGAAGAAGGAGGGCGTTACACGCAAGCTCGTAGGCTTCAAGCTTATCGACCGCGGTGTGCCTCGTCACGAGTATGAGTTGGCAGACCTCGAGGGTAATGTCATCGGTCACGTTACATCTGGTACTATGTCGCCCTGCTTGAAGGTTGGCGTGGGCATGGGTTACGTTAAGCCCGAGTTCGCAAAGGCTGGCACACAGATCGCAGTTGTTGTACGCGGTCGCTTGTTGAAGGCAGAGGTGGTACGTCTTCCCTTCGTGTAACATATAAAAACAGCGGGTATTCTGCACTTTTTCGGGCGCAGAGTACCCGTTTTCCCTATTTTTACAAAATTTTTGCGCAAAGGTGGACATAATTAGAATAATTTGCCTATCTTTGTGTGACTATTCGTAAGTAATAGGCATCAAACAGAAAAACACAACAAAGTTTAACATTTTATAATAACCTTTTAACTTAACTAAAACTATGGATGTAAAAGTTATTATGGCCAATTTGGAGGCCAAGCACCCCGGTGAGGCTGAGTACTTGCAGGCGGTTCAGGAGGTATTGGAGTCTATCGAGGAGGTATACAACCAGCAC
>JAZRAT010000063.1:0-13205 GCA_045634725.1 Alistipes sp.
GGGCAATGTGAGCGTTGTACAGCGGCAAGTAGTCGAGTAGTCGAGAAGCGCGATGGGCTCGTCGGTATTGTTCTTCACGCGGATGGGCATCTCGACGACGGAGCGCGCCTCAACAACGCCAAACTCCGCTATCACCTCTGCGGTATATCCCTCGGCAAGTTCCGCCTCGAGAACCACAGGCTCTGCTGCCATATCGCTCGCCACATCCTCCGCACCGCTCTTTGTCTGCTTTGCACCACAGGCTACGACAAACAAAACGAGTGCCACAAGGGCTGTCAGGCGGTAAAAAGCGTGCATGGCGACACTCCTTATTAGAGCAGACCGCGGCCACTCTTTGCGATGCGACCCTCGGCTGTGAGGTCCGCAACGACCTTATCCAAGACACCGTTCACGAAGGTGCTGCTCGAAGGCGATGAGTAGTACTTCGCGATGTCAATCCACTCGTCGAGCGTAACCTTGACGGGGATAGAGTCAAATACAACCAACTCCGTGATAGCGATAGAGATGATGAGGTTATCCATGAATACCACGCGCTCAACATCCCAGTTCTGGGTGTAGCGGTCTACAATCTCCTGGTTGTCCTCATACTGCACCAACGACTTGATGAAGAGCGTGCGTGCGAAATCGAGGTCCTCGTCGCTCTTGAACTTGGGCAACACGCGGAGCATATCGTGGCTCTGCTTGGTGTTCTGCACGGTGCGCAATGCCATGTAGAGTGCGAAGCCGTAGTCGTCGCACCACAAGAGCGACATCTCGTTCAACACCTCCAACATCGCGTCATCCTCCTCGAGCCACATGTAGAACTCCTCAACAAAGCGGCGGTCATCGTTGAACGATGCTGTGGGAAGAGCCATATACTTGGTGTAGAACTCTGCCTCCATAAGGCGGTTGTAGACATCCTTAACCGTGTCGAAGTGGTTTGCCCACGAGAGCTTGCGCTGGGCGAGCACATCGTTTACAGAGTCGCTATTGGCAATAAGCGCGACAATGGGGTTATCCACGAAGCGGCGGTTGGGGTTGAGATCCTCGTATGTAGCGAGTTTCTTCTGCTTTGCCAACTCCTGACGGCTCTCGGCATAGCGTGACACCTCAACGATGAGTGACATCATCTGGAAATAGAGGTCGTATGCTTTATCGATGGATTCAACGAGGTTCTTCTCCGAGGCCTTAAGGTTGTCGGAGCCTGATTTAAGATGTGCGTAAAGGCTCTTTGCGACCTTCACTCGGAGCAATCTTCTACTCAACATAGTCTAATGAACTGAATCGGTTATATGCAAAATGCGTTGCAAAGATATAAAAAAAATCCTATCTTTGCATTCAGTACATATATTTATTAACAAAAACTATCCGACTATGAACCCTTTTATCTATAACATCCCCACGAAGGTCTACTTCGGCGAGAACCAGCTGGGCAATCTTGGCAAAGAGATTTTATCTTTCGGCAAGCGCGTGTTGCTCACCTATGGCGGTGGCTCTATCAAGCGCATCGGCCTCTACGACAGAGTTATCGAGGAGTTGCGCAATGCTGGCGCGGAGGTCTTCGAGCTCTCGGGCATCGAGCCCAACCCACGCATCGAGTCGGTGCGCGAGGGTGTCAAGATTTGTAAGCAGGAGAATATCGACGTTTTGTTGGCCGTAGGCGGTGGCTCGACCATTGACGCTACGAAGTTCATGGCTGCGGGTGCCTGCGTTGAGCACGACCCATGGGAGTTCTTCGGCGCGAATGCCAAGCCCATCGAGCGCGCACTGCCCATCGTGACCATCCTCACGCTCGCCGCAACAGGCTCGGAGATGGATACCGCGGGTGTCATCTCCAACCTCGAAACGGGAGATAAGCTCGGCCGATTGGCACAGCCACTCCTTCCCAAGGTGTCGTTCCTCGACCCCACGCTCACCTACTCGGTAAGCAAGTACCAGACGGCGTGTGGCTCTGCCGACATCATGTCACACATCATGGAGGTTTACTTCAACACCCAGGATGACTTGTATATGCTCGACACCTTTATGGAGGGCATGCTCAAGACCATCGTTAAGTACGCCCCCATCGCCCTTGCCGAGCCCGAGAACTACGAGGCACGCGCAAACCTTATGTGGACATCGTCGTGGGCAATCAACGGCTTTATCAATGGCGGTAAGCGCAAGGCGTGGAGCTGCCACCCCATGGAGCATGAGCTCTCGGCAATATACGACATCACACACGGCCTTGGCCTTGCTATCCTCACACCCCGCTGGATGGAGTACTGCTTGGACGAGACTACGGTAGATAAGTATGTTCAGTATGGCGTAAATGTCTTCGGCATCGATGCGAAGATGGACAAGATGGCGATTGCCAAGGAGAGCATCCGTCGCACTGCGGAGTTCTTATTCGACACGCTGGGCTTGCAGCGCACATTGTCCGAGGTGGGCATCAAGCGCGAGGACTACCCCACAATGGCACAGAAGGCGTGCCGTTATGGCGACATCAAGGGCTTCAAGACATTGACACCCAAAGATGTAGAGCGCATTTTCGAGATGTGCGAGTAGGGAGCATTTAATGCCACGCTACCCGCATTGTTTCCCGTGCAGTTCCTTGTCAGAGTGGTGTGGTAGTGGTGCATCACAAAAGAACCCACCCAGGGATAGTACAATGTAGTACAGCCCTGGGTGTGTTGCTTTTAGGGATGTGCCGCTAACGCGCCACTATCACAAGGAACGAGCGCCGTCGGAAATCACTACGGAGTAAACCTTGGGCTCGTGACCATACTTCTCGTTGAAGCGCGCCTTGGCGGTGGCGATGAAGTTGTCGTAGCGGTCGCTCTTAACGAGGTTGATGGTGCAACCACCGAAGCCACCACCCATGATGCGTGAGCCTGCTACGCCACACTCCTCGGCTACGGTAGCAAGGAAGTCGAGCTCCTCGCATGATACCTCATAGTCGCGTGACATACCCCAGTGTGTCTCGTACATGCGCTTACCCACGGTCTCGTAGTCGTTGCGCTTGAGGGCCTCGCACACATCGAGCACGCGCTGCTCCTCGCCGATGACATAGCGAGCACGCTTGTAGTCCTCATCGGAGATCTTATCCTTGATGGCCTCGAGCTGCTCCATAGTTGCACCACGCAGGAACTCCTGACCAAGTACGGCAGCCACACGCTCGCATGAGGCACGGCGGTCGTTATAGGGTGAGCCGACAAGTTCGTGCTTAACAACAGAGTCGAGAAGAACGAGTTTGTAGCCATGCTGCTCGGGGTCGAAGGGGAAGTACTCAAACTCCATAGAGCGACAGTCGAGGCGCATGAGGTGTCCCGCCTTGCCGAATACGGATGCGAACTGATCCATGATGCCACACTTAACACCGCAGTAGTTGTGCTCGGTAGACTGGCCGATGCGTGCAAGCTCAAAGCGGTCGATGCCGAGCGAAAAGAGCTCGTTGAGGGCATTGGCGAATGTAGACTCGAGGGCTGCCGAAGATGACATACGAGCACCGAGGGGCACATCGCCCGCGAAGGCTGTGTCGAAGCCCGCAATCTTACCGCCACGCTTCTGAATCTCGCGACAAACACCAAAGATATAGCGCGCCCAGCTTGCCTCGGGAGCATCCTCCTCATTAAGGCCAAACTCTGCATAATCATTGAGGTCTACAGAGTATGCGCGCACCTTATCTGTGCCGTTGAGCTTAATCTCCGCCACCATGCCCTTGTCGATAGCACCAGGGAAGACGAAACCACCATTATAGTCGGTGTGCTCGCCGATAAGGTTGATGCGACCAGGTGAGGTGAAGAGCTCACCCTCTACGCCGAATTTCTCGTTGAATTTCTCGCGAATAGTATTTACATTCATAGTATTGTGTATAAATTTAGTTTTCGGTTAATCCTTACAAAGTTAGGAATTTTATTCCGATTTTGCAACGACTATCGGCAGAATTTATTACCTTTGCACTATGGAAAGACGCGATAATGTATTCAGATGGCTCGATGAGCAAGGTATAGAGTACTCGTGGTATGAGCACCCCGAGGCACCAACAATCGAGATAGCACGCCAGTATTGGCGACAGGATGGATCGAAGCACTGCAAGAACCTCTTCTTCCGCAACCACAAGGGCAACCGCCACTATCTGGTTGTATTCGACTCGGAGCAGTCGATGGCCATTCACGACCTTGAGCATATCCTACATCAGGGCAAATTGTCGTTTGCCTCGCCCGAGCGTATGTTGAAGTGGTTGGGTCTCTCGCCTGGCTCGGTGTCGCCCTTCGGCCTTATAAACGACACGGAGAACCACGTACACCTCTTCCTCGATGAGACGCTACGCCAGCAGCCCGCGCTGAGCTTCCACCCCAACGACAACCGCTTCACGGTGGTTATCTCGCGCGAGGAGTTCGAGCGCTACCTCACGAAGGTCGGCAACACCTACGAGTATATAAAGTTATATTAATCATAAAAAAATAAGGAGAGCGAAATGCTCTCCTTATTCTATTTTAATCCTCGCACGAAGCGAGCAATGTCGGGCAGAAGCAACACGGGCATGGTGAGCAGGCACACCCACACCCAATCCATAACCGACAAGGGTGCAACACTGAAGAACTGACCTGCGAAGGTTACGATAATTATCTGACCCACAAGGATAACCACCAAAATAGCAAGGAACATTCCGTTATACGACTCCTTGACCTTGTGTGGCGCGCGGAAGAGGTCTACAATATCGAGCAATAGACTGCGGTCGGTGCGGAAGTACTTGGCATTAAACAAGTTCCAGAACTGCAACATAACGAATATCGAGAAGAAGACACCCATCTCGTAGCCCGTGAGGTGGTTAGTAACCTTCTCGGCACTGAAGACCTCAAGGAAGAAGATACGCAGAGAGTCGAGCGTGAGCATCTCGACAACGCTATCAATCTGCTTATGCCACAAGAACTGCCACAAGGCAATGAGCACAACGAAAAATGTCAAGCCACCGCCCACGATAAAGCGCAACATACGACCATCGATAATATGGCTATTTGCCTTGCGGGGCTTCTCGCAGAGCACACCCCTATCGGGAGGAAGTGACGACAGGGCCATAGCGGCAAAGGTATCCATGATGAGGTTTACCCACAACATCTGCGTAACCGTAAGTGGCGAGTCGAGACCCATGAAGGCACCCGCCAAAACGATAAGGCAGGCGCAGAGGTTGATGGTAATCTGGAAGATGATGAAACGGCGGATGTTCAGGTAGAGCGACCTACCCCACATAATCGCCTTGTTGATGCTCGCAAAAGAGTTGTCTATAATAGTGATGTCGCTGGCCTCCTTGGCGCGCGATGTGCCATCACCCATAGAGAGTCCCACCTGCGCCTTGCTTAGCGCTGGGGCATCGTTCGTGCCGTCACCCGTAACCGCAACGACCTCGCCATTAGACTGAAGGAGCATAACGAGGCGCGCCTTATCATCGGGGCGCGCACGGGCTATAATCTTCAGCGCACGACCCTTGAGCAACTCGCGAACCTCCTCATCCGAGAGGGCTGCAAACTCGGGGCCTGTGATAATCTGACCCTCCTCATCCGAGGTTACGAGGCCTATCTGTCGACCAATCTCGCGTGCAGTGCCTGGGGTGTCACCCGTAACGATGATGACACGCACACCCGCAGAGTTCATACAAGTGTCGATAGCCTCGGCAACATCGTCACGAATGGGGTCGGCGATGCCCGCAACACCGAGGAAGAGGACCTCGCCCGCAACGCCATTATCGATGCACTGCATAGCAAAGCCGAGAGTACGCATAGCTTGCTGTTGGTGTGACAGCAGCAGAGCATCGTACTCCTCGCGCGTGCGGTTGCCAGCAAGGCGGTCACACATCGCGATAACAATCTCGGGAGCGCCCTTGATATATCGCACTACGACGCCATCACGACTGACGGTCGTACACATAAATTTTGTTTCAGAAGAGAATGGAACTTGCTCCACTACCGCATACTCGGCACGATACGTGGCGTAATCAACACCCTTGTTATTCAGCCACATAAGGAGTGCGCCCTCGGTGGGGTTGCCGATAACCATAAGCTTGCCATCATCGTCCGTTGTAAGCTCAGCGGTTGAATTGGTTGCTATATTGCGGTATATCTCCTCCATGAGCGCCTCATCGCCCGCATCAAACGCCATCACGGTCATGCGATTCTTGGTAAGCGTACCCGTCTTATCGGTACAGATGATAGTCGCAGCACCCATAGTCTCGCAGGCGTGCAACTTACGCACAAGGCTATTCTCCTTTAGCATACGGCGCATGCTGAGCGCAAGGCTCACCGTAATGCTCATGGGCAGACCCTCGGGCACCGCCACAACGATAAGCGTAACGGCAATCATCACAGAGTTCAGAGCAAACGACATGAAGCCCACCCACGAGAAATCCTCGCCGAAGCCTCCCGAAAGCCAGAAGTAGAGCATACGGCCAACGATGATGAGCGCCGCGATGAAGAAGCTCGCCTTCGATATCCAATTACCGAGTTGCTCGAGTTGCAGGTTGAGCGGAGTCTTCACATCGCTACCCTCGCTTGCAAGGGCTACACCTCTACCCTCCTCCGTATCGACACCCGTAGCCGTAACGCGCATAACGCCATTGCCCTCGATAACCGTAGAGCCACGCAACAGGAAGTTGGAGTCGTAGGTTGCATCCCTATCGAAGTCCGCCTCATCGACATATTTATTAGCATAGGTCTCGCCCGTGAAGTTCGACTCATCAACCCTCAACTGCTTGCTATCCACAAGGATACCATCAGCAGGAATCTCGTCACCACTCTCTAGGCGCACGATGTCGCCAACCACAACATCCTGCTTGGCAATCTGCATCAAGCGTGGCTGGTCACACCCCTCAGCGATGCGCAACACCTTAATCGGGCGCGAGTCCTTTACCTTATTCAGAATCTCGAACTCCTTATTCGCTTTGACCTCGAAGATGAAGCCGACACCCGTAGCCAACAAGAGCGCGACGAGCACGCCCACAGGCTCAAACATCAGCGACCACGCGCCACCCTCGGCAAATATCTCGTAGAGCGACAAGCACACCGAGAGCATAAAGGCGACAAGAAGAACTATGATGATGGGGTCCTTGAACTTCTCGAGGTAGGCCTTCCACATCGGCTCACGCTCCGGGGGTGGGATAATATTCTTTCCTCGGCCAGCAACAACCTCCGAAGAGTCGCTCCTGAGGGAGAGTTTTGAGTAGTCTATTCTATGTTGTGACATCGTTATACGGATTATAGGTTAGGCGTTGTGCGCAGCGAGATGCTCCGCCACGATGCGGGCGGCACAAGCAACATACTCAACACATGGGCGCTTCTTGTAGTACTCTGCAGTGCGCTCCGAGGGCATAGCAGTCTCGGCACGCTCAACCATAGGCTCAAGGCCCAACAAACGGCGACAGACGATATCGCCATTCTCGTTGCGGAAGCGCTCGGCAAAGGCCTGAACAAGAGCATAGTTAGCCTGACGCTGCGACATATTCTTGGGATCTACGGATGGCTCTATCGCACCCGCAACCATAGTCATACCGCTCACCGTTCCGCACACCTCGCGCATGCGTCCCATGCCTCCACCAAAGGGTGCAGCAAGGCGGGCAAGAGTGACCACATCCATAGCCATAATATCATCGAAGGCCATAACCACGGCCTGTGCGCAGTTGTATCCCTCGAGGAAGTAGTTGCGAGCACGCTCTACGCGCTCTTCAATATTTATAGTCATAGCAAAATAGTTTTCAATAATCTGCAAATATACATATTTTTGAATAAATATAAAATAGCATTTTAAGATATCATGCGATTTAGACCACTTTGACGCCAAAACCACCATCATGGTCGGCACTTGCTTTGAACCATTTTTTTGTATATCTTTGCCACAAACATTTCAAATATGGAGTACCCCAAGCTGAACTTTCCACCCATACACCTTCGCGCCCGCCGTGGCGAGTGTGGCCGCACCGAGGTCTTCGACCGCGTGCGTGGCAAGTGGCTTGTACTCACGCCCGAAGAGTGGGTGCGCCGTCATGTTGTGGAGTTTATGCTTGCCAACTGCAACCTGCAACCCCAGCAGATTATCGAGGAGTACCCCGTAGAGATTAACGGCATGGCACAGCGCGCCGATGTCGTGGCAGTGGACAACGCAGGCGCGCCCCACATCGTTGTGGAGTGCAAAGAGCCAAACATAAAAATCGACAACGAGGTATTGGCGCAGGTGGTGCGCTACAACTCCATATTGAAGTGTCATTATGTTGTGATAACCAACGGCTTAACAACCTACTGCTACGTCCACAACGAGGATGGCAACTACGCCCCCATCAACCATTTTCCACATCTATAACCGCCCGCTTAACGCCGAGAATGGTCGATGGTGCTACAATTTTCGGCTATTTTGGCGCGTAGCAATTCCGTAATTAATATTTTTTTCGTACCTTTGCGCGATTATTTACTTACGCACGCGTGGAGATTATTACCAACATAATTATTGAGTACCTCAAGCACAACAAGCGACTCTGTGTGCCCAAGCTCGGCACGTTCATCGTCAAGCAGTCGTCGGGAAGCATCGTCTTCTCGGACCTCATGCGTGGCGACGATGGCGTATTGCGCGCCCTGCTCATGGCAGCGGGCATGCGCGAGCTCGAGGCTAATGGCGCTATAGACCGCTTCGTCTTCGAGATACGCCACGCCGTAAGCGTAGAGGGTAGCAAGAAGATTGAGGGTTTGGGCGAGTTTAGCGCCAACGTAAACAACACCATAACCTTCACGCCCGTATCCCAGACGCGAGTAATCGGAGGCAACATCAAGCCACCCGTAGAGGTAATACAGCGACGCATACCACCAAGACAGGAGGCGAAACCCAACGCCTATGGCGCACGTCCCACAACTCCAAAGCGCAACACCAATAGCGAGGAGGAGACACTGACACTCGGCAAGCCCGACGCCTATCTTCGTGGCCTGAAGTACGACAGTCGCAAGAATAAGAAGCGCGACGAGATGGGGCCCGTCAAGAGGGTGCATGGCGGAGGCAAAGGCTGGATAATAGTATTGCTCCTGGCCACGATCATCGGAGGCGCAGTGTACATCCTCTGGCCACGCACAACAAGCGTGACACCACCACCCGCAAACATCGTCGAGGCAGTCGTCGAGAGCGACACAACGCTCCTTGATACGATACCTGCAATCGACTCACTTAACATAGCAAACACAACGCAGGAGATACTCCCCGCAACAACAGCAACACCAACAGAGATTATCAACGAGTAAAAAAATCTATGCAGATGACAGCAAACGATCTACTCACGGTAAAGCAACGCTTCGGCATCATAGGCAACACCCCCGCGCTGAACACGGCGCTCGAGGTGGCTATGCGCGTAGCCCCCACAGACCTCTCGGTATTGGTGACTGGAGAGAGTGGCGTGGGTAAGGAGTTCTTCCCCCAAGTCATACACGCCTACTCGGCACGCAAGCACAAGAAGTATATCCCCGTAAACTGCGGTGCCATACCCGAGGGTACGATAGACTCGGAGCTATTCGGACACGAAAAGGGCTCATTCACAGGCGCTATCGAGAGCCGTAAGGGATATTTCGAAGAGGCAGACGGAGGCACAATCTTCCTCGATGAGGTGGGCGAATTACCCATCTCGACACAGGTGCGCCTGTTGCGCGTATTGCAGACTGGCGAGTTCATGCGTGTGGGCTCGACAAAGGTGCAGAAGACAAACGTGCGCGTCGTAGCGGCGACAAACAACGACCTACTTCAGGCGATTGCCGATGGTCGCTTCCGTGAGGATTTGTACTATCGTCTAAACACCGTGCCCATCGTAGTGCCACCATTGCGTGAGCGCCGAGGCGACATATACCTCCTCTTCCGCAAGTTCGCAAGCGACGTAGCATTGCAGTACAACATGCCCGCCATAACCCTTGACGAGGGTGCACGCGCCATGCTCGAGGATCACCATTGGCGTGGTAACATCCGCCAATTGAAGAACGTAGCGGAGCAGATTTCGGCCATCGAGCAGAGCCGTAATATCACCGCAGAGATTCTCGGCCGCTACCTTCCCAACGAGGGTTACTCGGTGCGCACCGTGGGTGGCAACACAGACAACGCCAACTACGAGAGCATGAACACCGAGCGCGAGTTGCTCTACAAGATACTCTTCGACATGCGCAGCGACATCAACGACCTCAAGCGCATGATGATGGAGGCCATGCGTGGCAATGTAGCGCCCAGCGCACCACAGGAACGTCGCGACGACATCATAGCTCTGCCAGCCCACCCCACTAACGACCTCAGCTACGACTACGACGTTGTGGAGGATGAGAGCGACGAGCCTATGCACGAGCTAACGAAGGAGGATGTACAACGCGAGCAGATAATCAGCGCACTGCAGAGGCATAACTACCGCCGTAAGGAGGCTGCACGCGAGCTCTTCATCTCGGAGCGCACACTATATCGCCGTATGAAGGCGTTAGGAATTGACGACGACACAAAGCTATAAACTCTATGAGACGACTCATTTCACTCTTTGCAATTGCAGCAATAACCGTTGCATCACTCTGCTTCACAAGCAGTTGCGGATACAAGGTCACATATAACCTCTCGGGAGGCTCTATTCCACCCGAGGCCAAGACATTCTCGGTGGCATACTTCCCAAATAACGCACCCATGGTGGCGCCTACGTTGAGTAACGTATTGACCGAGGGTCTGCGCGATAAGTTCTCACGCCAGACACGCCTACAGCAGGTTGAGGAGGGTGGCGACTTCGCATTCGAGGGCGAGATCACGAACTACTCTTCTACAACAGCATCTGTTTCAAGTGGCGACTATGCACTGCAAAACCGCCTCACCATCACCGTGAAGGTAAGCTTCCAGAACGCCGTAGACCAGACCACGTCGTTCAACGCCAAGACATTCTCGTCGTATGCCGACTATGACGCATCACAGCTCTTGGTGGATGTCCAGGACCAGCTTATCGAGGAGATTGTCGAGGACCTCGTGAACGATATATACATGGCGGCAGCCGGAAACTGGTAGTCAACAGCGATTATGGAGGTAAGAAATAACCATATTAACACGAGCGACATCGAGGCCGTTGTGGCACGCTACCCTTGGTGGAGCGCAGCACGCCTGAGCCTTGCACGCAAGCATGGCCACGAAACCCAGGATGAGGCAACGCGCCTAATAGCCATGCTACACCCCACCGCCCTCATCCAAAGACGCACCATCGACACCGCGCGACTGACACACCTCTCGACCGATGACATTATAGACCGCTTCCTCAAGCGTAGCGACTACCGCATCGTGGCGGAGGAGGGCGCTGCAGATGACCTCGCGAAGGTGGAAATCGAGGAGGATGACGATATGATTAGCGAAGATTTGGCAGAAATTTACAAAAATCAGGGTCTATATAGCGAAGCAATAGCGATATATCGCAAATTAAGTTTGCTAAATTCAGAAAAAAGTATTTACTTTGCGGGACTTATCGACGAAATCGAAGGTAAGATGGATAGAAAATAAAGAAGAATAATTAAAATAAAATAACAAGTATGTTTAATTTTTGCATTATTATGATTGTTATCGCAAGTATCCTTTTGATACTTGCAGTGTTGGTTCAGAGCCCCAAGAGCGGCATGGCTGCTAACTTCGGTGCTGCAAACCAGACTATGGGTGTTCGTCAGACTTCTGACTTCCTCGAGAAGTTCACATGGGCTATGATCGCTGCTGTTGTTATCTTCACACTCCTTTCAGTAGTTTTCGCTGGCAAGGGCAATGAGGAGGTTAAGAACAACGAGCTCACATCATCAGATGTTGAGGCTGCTATGGAGCAGGCAGGTATCGTTAACGAGGCTGAGCAGATTGACGAGGAGTTCACTCCCGAGGCTGACGCTAACGCTACTGAGGAGGTTGCTGCTGAGACTACAGCAGAGACTGAGGAGTAATCCGAAACACACAAGCACAATAGAGCATCCACCCATACGGGTCGGGTGCTCTTTTTGTTTTACCAATTCAGGCCTTCTTGCCACATACCTATATTATATATAGTGGGCGCGGCAGATAAAAAAGTGTAAAAATTTGGAGAGAGGTGTTGCAAAATGAAAAAATATTACTACCTTTGCACCGCTTTATGCACGAAACTTTAATTTAATTTACAGTTATGAACAATTACGAAACCGTTTTCATTGTCACTCCCGTCCTCTCTGAGGCTCAGGTGCAGGAGGTTGCTGACAAATTCCAGGGCGTAATCACCGAGAACGGCGGTCAGATTGTGAATGTGGAGAACTGGGGCCTCAAGAAGCTCGCTTATCCTATTCAGAAGAAGACTACCGGTTTCTACTTCCTCGTAGAGTTCACCGGTGAGGGCTCAATCATCAACACTCTCGAGACACAGTACCGTCGCGATGAGCGCATCATTCGTTTCTTAACTTTCAAGCAGGACAAGTTCGCTGTTGAGTACTCTCAGAAGCGTCGCGCTAAGCTTGCTAACAAAACTCAGGAGTAATCATGGCAGAGAACACACAGCAGGGTGCATCTGAGATCCGCTATCTCAACCCCGTATCAGTAGACGTTAAGAAGAAGAA
Source organism: Alistipes sp. (assembly GCA_045634725.1). GTDB lineage: Bacteria > Bacteroidota > Bacteroidia > Bacteroidales > Rikenellaceae > Alistipes. Next base: position 12,543 of record JAZRAT010000063.1, read on the forward strand.
GTACTGCCGTTTCAAGAAGCTCGGCATCAAGTACGTAGACTATAAGGACGGTGAGTTCTTGAAGAAGTTCCTCAACGAGCAGGGTAAGATTTTGCCCCGTCGTCTTACAGGTACTTCACAGAAGTATCAGAAGAAGGTTGCTCAGGCAGTTAAGCGTGCTCGCCACCTCGCAATCCTTCCATTCGTAACCGATTGTATGAAATAATAAAGAGGAGGATAGACCATGGAAGTAATTCTTATCAAAGACGTAGAGAACTTGGGCTACACAAACGACATCGTTAACGTTCGCCCCGGCTATGCCAACAACTACTTGATTCCTCAGGGCTTCGCTAAGGCTGCTACTGCTTCTGCAAAGAAGGTACTCGCTGAGAACCTTCGTCAGCGCGCTCACAAGGACGCTAAGATCCTTGCTGACGCACAGGCTTTGGCTGAGACTATCAACAACCTTCACCTCACTATCACTGCTAAGGCAGAGGAGGAGAAGATCTTCGGTGCTGTAACAGCTGCTGACCTTGCTGCTGCACTTCAGGAGAAGGGCATCGAGGTAGACCGCAAGAACATCACTGTAGACTCTGTTAAGACTCTTGGTGAGTTCGAGGCTGTTGCAAAGCTTCACCGCGAGGTTAAGGCTACTATCAAGTTCGCTGTTGTAGCTGAGTAATT
>JAZRAT010000064.1:0-23556 GCA_045634725.1 Alistipes sp.
GAGTCGTTGTTCGCCGTAAGCGTCATGGTGTCGCCATCGAACGAGAGGGTGTACGAACTACCCCACTCCGTACCGTCAGCATAGACACCGCTGAGCTCGCTCTTATTCACACTCCATGTGCCAGCATAGTGACGATAGCGACCCTCGCCGAGGCGCTGGTACTCGTCGAATGTACCCGCAGCATCGAATGCCACATATACATCGACATCCATACCCTCGGGAGCGCAGTGCCACTCACCAACAACCTTCGTTGCGTTATTAACCTTTGGAGTATCCTTCTCCTTGCCGCAGCCAACAAGGGCAAGTGCGCAGAGAACTGCTGTCAAAAAATAAATTCTCGCTTTCATTAGAACCATCCTCCATTAGTTGAACTTACACCGCGCGAAATGATAGACACCTCGCGTGTAATCTCCGTGCCACCGATGTTGTTGCCGCCACCAAGCTGACCGCCACCCGCGATAGCCGAAATCTTAATCTTTGCCGAGCCACACTTGTCACACTTGATGACGAGCAAGCCCTTATCCATCTTGGGGTCGCCCTTGATGCCGAGAGCCTCGCGTGCCTCGTCGCTGACCTCAATGCCACGATATGTGATATCCGTAGCCGCGCCACCGAAGTACTCCTTTAGGTCTACGCTGCAACGCTCACCCGCAGTCACCTGCACCGAGGGTGTGCCCTCAATCAACATAAAGAGACGCCATGTGTCGAGTGCACCTGTACCCATACGCTTGTGGTAGTTCTTGAGCACAACGGCATCAGCAACGCCATTATAAGGCTTTGTGCCCTCAAGCATCAATGAGTTAATGTCGTTAACCGCAGTCAAGAGTGTGTAGCGATAGTCATCGCCCTCGAACTTCTTACCAATCTTTGCTGCATACGAGATACCCAACGCCGCTACGCCCGAAACATGAGGACACGCCATAGATGTACCCTCCATCCATGCGTAGTCATCGCCCGCAACCTCCTTGATGCAGGTCGAGAGAATCTGTGCAACGTGATTTCCAATCGAGAAGTCACCACCTGGCGCTGCGATATTACAGCCACGGCCATAGTTGGTGTAACCCGTAGGCAGGTAGTCGGGACCATAAGCAGTCACCGATACGCAGATGGGCAGAGCACCAGGATAACCAGAGTTAGAGGTAGTCTCATTGCCTGCTGCGAAGATTGCGAGGTTCTGGCCGATTGCCGAGTGGTTGCAGTTCTCGGGGTTTACGAAGTACTTGATTGCGTTATACTCAATAGATGTGTGGTTTATATAGGCATTGTCGCTATCGAACGATGATGGGTCGTAGGCGTATGAGCACTGCGCGATACATGCGCCATTGTCGGCAGCATAGATAAAGGCGTTACTCATGTCGCGGTCGCTGGCTGCGAAGGTGCCATCAAATACCTCACAGCCCATGATGCGAACGCCATCCCCATTACCCGAGCCACCAGCGATAGAGCTTACGCCCACGCCATTGTTATTCACCGCAGCGATGATACCTGCAACGTGTGTACCATGACCCGACTCACCCTCTGTTGACCAGCTAATCTTTCCAGCAGAGTAGCCCGCAGTATTGAAGTTGTAGCCATAGATATCATCAACATATTTGTTGCCATCATCATCTACGCCCTCTACGCCATTAAACTCTGCCTCGTTAACCCACATTGAGGCAGCAAGGTCGGGGTGATTGTACTGCACGGGGCCATCAATAACCGCTACGATAACATCTGATGAGCCTGTACACAACTCCCATGCGTCGAGAACACCCACATCGGCACCCTCGCGTGCAGTCTTGGCAATAGCCTCATCGCCCGAGTTGTGGAGGTTCCACTGATACTTTGCATAGGGGTCGTTATACGACGACATTGGCTCCAGAGCGCGAGTTGTAGCCACTGCGTTCATGGGGCGAGCCTTGACATCCGAAGCCAACGAGACGATAGTGTTGAACTCGATGGCGTTAACATGCTTGCTTGGAGCAATCTCTTTTGCGAACTTGCGCACAGGGATGCTCTCGTCAAACTTTACAGAGTACCAACGGTGCAAGCCGAGCTCGCGTGCGAGGCGCTCATTCTTTGGGGTAACCAACGCTGGCTCGAAGCTCAAGATATTGCCATCGACAAATATCTCACTCTTCACAGCCTCGATGTCACCCTTCTCGATGCGTGCGATAGTCTCCTCCTCGAGGAACAAAAGCAGAGAACCATCCTCGCACTTGTCGATGGTGTTACCCACAAGCTTATGCTCAAGGATTGCCTCTGCCTCCATTGTCTTCTCCCCCTCGACCACTCCTGCATCCTTTGTGCAGGAGATGGTCATTAGAGAGATAATAGCAACGCTTATCGCTATTACAGATTTTCTCATACTACTTTACGAATTTACGCTCAGCCTTGAATGCAGTAGCCTCCGCAGGAGTGAATGGGAACTCCGATGCATCGGTACAGTTCTCGGGATCGAGGTACATAGGCACGCGAGTTACTGCGCTGTTGTTATCGTCAGCATCCTTCGAGAAATAGATGAGTGTCAATGGCTCGTAGAAGTAGCAGTAAGAGTATGTGATAGGCTCATTGTGCTTACCATACTGCACGAGGTCAAGGATAATCTCATCATCGGTAGGATATGTAATATCAGTAACATCACCGACGTATACGTCGTAGTAGTAGTCCACTACATCACCATTGATCTCTACCTCGAGAGGCAATACTGCCCAGCCCTCCGCGTCGCCAAACTCATTGGGGAAGAGAGCCATAATATCGAAGCCATCGAAATACTTGTCGGTATTGATGGTGATGTGCGACTCTGATACCTTTGGCGCGGGAGTTGTGAACACCTCCGAGAATGTCACCTCGGTGTTGATCTCGCCTGTCTCCTCGTTGATGCCAAACACATAGATGCGGTAGTCAGTTTCAGGATACAAGCCTGTAGCCTCGAATGGGCGTGAGCCCTTGCTACCAACAACCTGGAAGCAATCTGCGAGGTTAGAGTAGTAACCATTGTCAACATACCACTGTGCAGCCTCTACTACCTCAGCCTTAACCTCCTCTGCTGTAGCATCAGCCGCGCATACATCTATATAATATAGTGTAGAGATGGGCTCTACGTTGAGTGACGCCTTAACACGATAGTGTGTAATCTTGTCGATTGTAAGCTCAAACTCCGCCTTTGCATTGGGATCGTAGGGCAATGTGTGAATCTTCTCGCGCTTAACATCTGTTGTGAGCATACCATACTCATAACCGAAGGCAAGAATATAGTAGTCTGCATCAGCCTCGTCGAGAAGCACATAACCATTGTAGTCACCAAAGTGGAGGTAGCTAACAAGGATGTTAGAGTCGAGGTTGTTGTAGTAGTCGAGCAACTCCTCATCCGAAGCACCCTCTACCATCGATGCAGGAAGCACAAATGCAGCATACTGATCCATGTTAGTTGTAGAGACGCTGAACCATGCACGGTCTGTGTTAACCTCTACATCGTGGATTGTAAGCACATTGTCAGATGGCTCTACGGGACCGGTAGTAAATGTTGTGTAGACAAGGTCAGAGATAATCTCACCACCATCTGTCACAGCACAACCGTATGCGTAGAACTCGGTGTTACCATTAAGCTCAAACTCCTGCGTTGCAGGGCCAAAGAGTGTAATCTCTGCTACGGCCTCCTCTGCAGTGTAACCTGCGAATGAGCCATAGTAGATAGCGTTAGAGATATCCACCTCGATAAGACGCTCAAGGTACATCTCCACAGTCACACCAGGCGACTTACTCAATGCGCTCTCCATGTTCGCCACTGAGAAGTACCACGCGAAGTAGCGGATATTCTCGGGAGTAGGAGTTGTGTGCATCTTAACATATGGGCCGTTAATCTCGAAGTCGAAGTCAATAGCAACCTCCACATCAACAGCCTCACCGCTCTGTGTGATTACGATATCGTCCTTAAGTTTGCCATAGGTAAGCGTAATCTTCGAAAGACGCTGTGAGCCAGTGGTATTGGGGTCAACCACAAAGCTAACCTCGCCCTCATCCGAGAGGTCAAACGAGTGAATCCACTCATCCTGAGCAGAGGCCTTAAGCTCGCTACCATCTGGGTTCTCAAGGGTATAAGTGAAGTAGTAGTCACCACCCTCAGCCTTCACCTGTACATAGTTGTCGTCGATAGACAACTCCGCAGGCACGCTTGGTGTGGGCTCTACTGGCTCATTGGTGTCGCATGCAACAAACATAACTGCTGCGGCCAATGATGCGAGTATAAATTTAAGATTCTTCATCGCTGCACTCTTTTAGAATTTACGCATTGCACGAACGCGGTTATAAGCCTTCTTGTCGTGGCCATAGTCCGCAAAGTCACCCGTAGCAAAACTGATTGAATAAGCACCCTGAACGCCAAACTCCTCAGATGACCAGTACGCATCGTTCACGCCCATAGCGATAGGCTCACAACCCTTCTCGATGAGTGTAGCGTTGATAGCCTCAATGTTCAAAGCTGCATTTGCAAGCTCAGCTGGTGCGGGAAGATACCATGATGAAAGGCCGAGTGCATTCTTGTTGTCGCACCATACAACTGCGGGGTAAAGCTCCTCCCAGTTCTCCTGCGACTTGATGTACTTGGTGTTGCGCTCGCCATTCTCGCGTGAGAACTCGCCACCCTGAACAATCAACATGATGTAGTCAGTAGACCACTGTGTGTAACCCTCGTCCATAGAGATGAGCAAACCATGCTCACCAGTCTCGTCAACATAGGCGATGATACCCTCTGCCAAGCCCTGCTTGTAGTACTCACCAGCCTTGTACTTAGCCTCTACAACTGGCTCGTCGGGCTCGTCGCCGGGCACAGGGACCTCAGGTGAGGGCTCTGTGCACGAGCATACGAGCATAGCCATAGCCAAGAGAACGAATAAAAATTCTCTCTTCATAGTTCCTATCTTACGTATGTTGTACGAATGATTGTGTAGTTGCCCTCTGCATCATACACTGCACCTGCATAGTAGATTGTGTCACCCGTAACAATGTTCTTATCAACAACGTTGAAGTATGTCTGGTTAGATACGTTGTTTACATATGTTGTATCGTGCTCCTCCTCAAGGTATGCGAGAAGTTCCTCGTCAGACATGTTGTAAACGCTATCGTCGTTCACGATGTGGCTCATCACGAACTTAGCAACGCCAGAGTTCTGGTCGAAGTAGAAGTAAGCGAGGATGTCGTTACCGCTCTTAGAGAAGAGAATCTCCTCTACCTGAGGACCGAACTTCTGCTCCTTAGTGCGGAACTCCTTGAAGAATACCTCTGTTGTGTAAGTACCATCGGGCACCATACCTACAGCGTAAACGATATACTGAGTGTTAGGCTCGAGGTCGGTAATTCTCCATGAGTTGTAAGATGTCTCCAAAGCGCGTGACAACCACTCCTCACGGCTCATCTTTGCGGGATTCCACATTGAGTCGATAAGCTCATCGTTGAAGCGCTTGATAGCGTCGTCGTTAGCACCATACTCCTCGTATGTAGCGTAAGGCATTACGTTAAACATGTGTGGGAATGGCTCAACGTATGGCTGGAACGATACAGAGGCCTCAGTTGTAGTAACCTCAGCAACAGTAACGATGATGTCAGCGTCTACCATGTCAGCCTCCTCAGTGCGGAACTCTACCTTTGTAAGAGGAGTTGTAACCTCGCCACCAAAATAACCGAATACCAAGCAGAAGTAATCCTTGTTAGGAATCATGGGGCAGTCGGTGATTGTTGAAGTACCAGAGTACATGTTGTTGCCGATAACTGAGCCCTGTGATGTGATGATAGCATCGATAATCTCCTCATCAGAGATAAGCTCGCCGTTCTCATCAAGGAAGTACTCCTTAAGCTCGAACAAAGCAACATAAGACTCGTTGTGGTCAGGACGAACATAGAATGTAGCGCGGTCATCCTCTACATAACCCTTAGTTACCTCGAATGTGTTAGTAGCAGGAGCAGCAGTCTTAACCTCGAGTACAGTAGCCTCGGTAGTTGTTGTACCATCAGCACCGATACCGATAGCGAATACGAAGTAAGATGTGTTAGCCTCGATACCATCCTCCAAAGTGAAGTCGTGAGCGATAGTGCCGAAGTTTGAGATAGCACCAACTGTATAAGGAACAGTTACGCTGTGCTCTGTTGCCAAAGCGGGGATGTACTCTGCCATGAAAGCGGGGATGTTTGCAGCATCGCTCAAGCAATACTCCTCATACATCCATGCGGGGAATACATCATAGAAGTAGCCTACGGTCTCATCCGATGGGATGATAGTAATAGAGAATGAGTTTGCAGTGATGTTGTCACCGGGCAAGATGTCGAAAGTACAGTCGAGCTGCTGAACCTTAGTAGTCTTGAATGAGAGCTTGTTCACCTCAGTCAATGCTACGCCATCAATGCCGATGCCATACATATACAATACATACTCGGTGTTAGGCTCAAGACCTACATAGCGCCACTTCAAATCGCCAGCCTTAAGCTCAGTGCTGAGGAGCTCCGAGAGTGACATGCCGTAGTAGTCAGCAACGTAGTTCAAGTAGTCGAGGTCAGCTGCGAGAATCTCCTCGTTAGTCTCGGGCATATCCTCGGGAAGCTGGAGTGAGTACCAGTAGGTCATCTCCTTGTTCTCGGGCTCGATGTTAAGGAATACATCACCAGAGTGGAGAGCCGTAAGTGTAACAGTGAAGTCATCCAAAACAACGGGCTCGCCGCTCTCTGGCTTAACCTCGGGGTTTGGCTTGTCAGTTGGTTGATCGGGTGTCTCGCAGCTCACAGCACCGAATGCGAGCAACGCTACGAGAGCCAATGAAGACAAAAAGTTAATTTTTCTCATAGTTAATTTTAGTTAATGGTTAATATGTTTAGTTAATGAATTTATTTAGTAATTTATTCTTCTTTTTGAATTATTTACACATGCCTGATTATACCCTCATCACGAGTTAGTAAAAAATTTAAAAATCAACGCATTACATTATTTATATATGAGGGCGCAAATGTAAAAAAAAAAATGAAAACCACAAACAATTTTACGTTTTTATTCAGAAAAGCTACCCCACCCCTCACAAAGATTTCGTAGTCTCATTTTTTATTCGTATATTTGCCAACTAAAGCGAAAAACAATAAAACAACATAACTATGGCAGACGAGAAAATTATATTTTCGATGGTTGGTGTGAGCAAGGTGCTTAACAACAACAAGAAAATTTTGAACAACATCTACCTCTCATTCTTCTATGGCGCAAAGATCGGCATCATCGGTCTCAACGGTTCGGGTAAGTCTACCCTTATGAAGATTATCGCAGGTATCGACAAGAGCTTCCAGGGTGAGGTGGTATTCTCTCCCGGCTACAGCGTAGGCTACCTCGAGCAGGAGCCTCAGCTCGACCCCACAAAGACCGTTAAGGAGATTGTCGAGGAGGGCGCAGCAGAGACCGTAGCACTTCTCAAGGAGTACGAGGATATCAACATGAAGCTCTGCGAGCCTATGGACGACGACGAGATGGCACGTCTTGTTGAGCGTCAGGGCGAGCTCTACGAGAAGATTGACCAGGTGAACGGTTGGGAGCTTGACAGCGTCTTGGAGCGCGCGATGGATGCGTTACGTTGTCCCGATGGCGACCAGCCCGTGAATGTACTCTCGGGTGGTGAGCGTCGTCGTGTAGCGTTGTGCCGTCTTCTTTTGCAGCAGCCCGACGTATTGCTTCTCGATGAGCCTACCAACCACCTCGATGCAGAGAGTATCGACTGGTTGGAGCAGCACCTCCAGCAGTACAAGGGTACGGTTATCGCCGTAACCCACGACCGTTACTTCCTTGACAACGTAGCAGGTTGGATTTTGGAGCTCGACCGCGGTGAGGGTATTCCATGGAAGGGCAACTACTCAGGCTGGTTGGAGCAGAAGACCCAGCGCATGGCGATGGAGGAGAAGCAGGAGAGCAAGCGTCGCAAGACCCTCGAGCGCGAGTTGGAGTGGGTGCGCATGTCTCCCTCAGGCCGTCACGCTAAGTCTAAGGCACGTCTCTCGGCATACGACAAGATGATGAATGCCGACACGAAGGAGCGCGAGGAGAAGCTCGAAATCTACATCCCCAATGGTCCACGTTTGGGCGACCTCGTTATCGAGGCACAGGGCGTGACCAAGGCCTTTGGCGACCGCGTACTCTATGAGAACCTCGAGTTTGCACTTCCACCTGCAGGTATCGTGGGTGTCATCGGTGCCAACGGTACTGGTAAGACTACCCTCTTCCGCATGATTATGGGCTTGGAGGAGCCAACCGCAGGTAGCTTCCGCGTAGGTCCTACCGTGAAGATTGCATATGTCGACCAGCAGCATAAGTCTATCGACCCCGAGAAGACCGTATACGAGGTTATCTCACAGAACAGCGACCTCATTCAGCTTGGCAACCGTCAGGTGAATGCCCGCGCATATGTTGGCCGCTTCAACTTCAACGGCGCCGACCAGGAGAAGAAGTGTGGCGTGTTGTCTGGTGGTGAGCGCAACCGCCTCCACTTGGCATTGGCACTCAAGGAGCAGGGCAACGTACTCCTCCTCGATGAGCCTACCAACGATATCGACGTTAACACACTCCGTGCTTTGGAGGAGGGTCTCGAGAACTTCGCAGGCTGTGCGGTTGTAATCTCGCACGACCGCTGGTTCTTGGACCGTATCGCAACACACATCCTCTCATTCGAGGGCGACTCAAAGGTTGTCTTCTACGAGGGTTCATACTCGGAGTACGAGGCTTGGAAGAAGTTGCAGGGCGAGGACACAACTCCCAAGCGTGTTAAGTATAAGAAACTTTTGGCAGAGCAGTAGTAGATATGGCACAGAAACCTTCAATTCCAAAGGGTACGCGCGACTTCTCTCCCGAGGAGATGATGCGCCGTACATATATTTTCGACACCATCCGTGGTGTATTCCGCCTCTTTGGCTATGCGCCATTGGAGACTCCCTCGATGGAGAACCTCTCGACACTGCTCGGCAAGTATGGCGACGAGGGCGACAAGCTCCTCTTCAAGATACTCAACTCGGGCGACTACGGCGCAAAACTCTCGGAGGATGAGCTTCGTCAGGCATCAAAGATCTCGGAGAAGGGTCTGCGTTATGACCTCACCGTTCCCTTTGCGCGCTACGTCGTGCAGCACCAGAACGAGATTGTATTCCCCTTCAAGCGCTACCAGATTCAGCCTGTATGGCGTGCTGACCGCCCACAAAAGGGTCGCTACCGCGAGTTCTACCAGTGTGACGTAGATGTTATCGGCTCGAAGTCGTTGCTTAGCGAGGTGGAGTTGGTAGACATCGTAGCCCGCGTATTTGCAAAGCTCGGCATCTCGGTGACACTCAAGATGAACAACCGCAAGATTTTGTTCGGCATCGCAGAGTCTATCGGCCATGCTGACAAGATGATTGATATCACCGTTGCCATCGACAAGCTCGACAAGATTGGTTTGGACAACGTAAAGAACGAGTTGCGAGAGCGTGGCATCGACGACGAAGCCATCAACAAGCTTCAACCTATCCTTGAGCTCAGCGGAACTAACGACGAGAAACTTAGCAAGTTGAGCGAGGTTATCGGTTCATCGGAGACAGGCATGCTCGGCATCGAGGAGATGCGCACCATCTTTGGTCACATCGAGCGCTTAGGCATCGCCCTCACTCCCGAACTCGACCTCTCGTTGGCTCGTGGTTTGAACTACTACACAGGTGCCATCTTTGAGGTTAAGGCTAACGACTTCGCCATCGGCTCTATCTCTGGTGGTGGCCGCTACGACGACCTCACAGGTATCTTCGGCATGCCCGGAATGTCGGGCGTAGGCATCTCGTTTGGTGCAGACCGCATCTACGATGTTATGCTCGGTTTGAACCTCTTCCCTGAGGAGCTTGCATGCTCAACAAAGGTACTCTTCATCAACCTTGGCGATGCAGAGGCAGAGGCTTCAATGCGCATCATGGGCACACTCCGCAACAATGGCATTGCAGCGGAGATCTACCCCGAGGCAGCGAAGATGAAGAAGCAGATGGAGTATGCCAACCGCCGTGCTATTCCCTGTGTCGTAATCATCGGCTCAGAGGAGCTCGCTCAGGGCATCGCAACAATCAAGGATATGCGCACTGGCGAGCAGACCCAGGTACGTTTTGAGGAGGTCGCTTCTAAACTTTAATAGTTCTTCTATAACCAAATAGCGGAGATAATGTAACAATTTTCTCCGCTATTCGTTATATATATAACTACGGATTCGTGCATGAAAAAGCTATTTATCACACTTGTATCACTCACCGCATTTGCCATAAGTGCATCTGCACAACTTACAGAGCAACAGCAGATACAGAAGCTCAACTACGTATATTCCTACATACGCAACAACTATGTCGACAAAGAGCTCTCCCTGGAGCCATTGGTCGATGAGGCAATACGCGCAACGATAGCGGAGTTGGACCCACACTCCAACTACCTGTCGCGAGAGGAGATGGAGTGGCTCAGGGGGCGTATTCGCGGCGAACAGGCAGGCATCGGCATCCGCTACATCATGCACAACGACACCCTTGTCGTAACCTCCATTATAGATAACTCCCCAGCGCAGCATGCCGATATTCGACTCAACGACCGCATTATAGCCGTTGACAACCACAACATCGTTACCCTTAGTACCGACTCCATTTCGCCACTTCTCCGAGGCGCAGCGAATAGCGATGTAGAACTTCAGATAAAGCGCCGTAACACCGAGAGTACCATCGAGATAGAACTTAAGCGCAACAACTACCCCACCAGCACCGTCAGCGCATCATATCGTGTGGGCGATGTTGGTTATGTGGCCATTTCATCATTCTCAAAAGTCACATACAAAGACCTCTACGAGGCCTACACCAAGCTCGGCAATGTAAGCTCCATGGTTATCGACCTCAGGGATAACGGTGGTGGTTCTGGAGGTGGCGCAGCAGACTTAGCCTCGCTATTCCTTCACAAGGGCGAGGTAATCGTAACCAACGAATACAGAGACCACAAGGAGGTAATTAAACGAAAGAGCAAGGATGACATCTTCTGCGACATCCCATTAGTCATAATCATAAACGAGAATAGCGCCTCGGCAAGTGAGCTATTTGCAGGTGCTATACAGGACAACGACAGGGGCGTTATCGTTGGGCGCACCAGCTTTGGCAAGGGTCTTATACAGCGTGTTGTAGACCTCAAGGATGGCAGCGGCATCACACTCACAATAGGTCGCTACAAGACACCCTCGGGTCGTTTCATACAGCGCCCCTATGAGATGGGCGAGCGCGACACCTACCGCAGCGACAAGACCCGTTACATGCACCCCGACTCTATCGAGCACGACGATGCGCTCCTATTTAGAACACTCAAGCGCAATCGCCCCATATATGGCGGTGGAGGCATCACCCCCGACATCTACATCGAGAGCGACTCTGTCCGCATATCGGAGTGTGTATCTAAGGCCACAGCCGACCTGGTATTCTACCACGCGATAATCGACTACTGGGACATATGCTCCCCAAGCGACATCCTCAGTCAATACCCCACCGTCGAGGCCTTTGGCGAGGGTTACGCCATCGACGACGAGTTGCTACATATATTCTATAAAGAGGCAGAGTATAGCGCCGAGGGGCTGACCGCAACAGACATCGACTATATTCGCACAACGCTTCTTGTGACCATGGCCAGACTGTTGTATGGCGAGGATGCCAATCACTATCCATTGGGATTGAGCCTTGATTACACGCAACAACGCGCCATAGAGATTGCGGGCGACAACGGAAAGATGGAGACTATTTTGGACGGTTTGTTCTAAATTGCGAACTTTTATTTGGAGATTTACCAAATAATCGCTACCTTTCGCTACCAATTTGTAAAACTATACCCCCATATAGATACAAATACAATAAAACCCCAAATATTATGGCCTCAGACAACCAGTTCAACAATGAGCGCGATGAGCATGGCGAGATTATTCGCTCAAAGGCTGTACGCGCAGGTAAGCGTACCTATTTCTTCGATGTTAAAGCGACACAAAGCGATGACTACTACCTCGTAATCACAGAGTCGCGTCGCCGTAACAACGATGATGGCTCGGCAACATACTCGCGCCACCACATGTACCTCTACAAGGAGGACTTCGGCAAGTTCACCGACGGACTAAGCGAGATGATAGATTTCGTCAAGACGAACAAACCGGAGTATTTCGAGTCGCTAAACGAGAGCGAAAAAGAATAGTGAAAAATAAGAGAGGTTGTCAAATGTGGCAACCTCTACTTAATAAAATATGAATGGGTCAAGAATTATACGAATAACTCTCAAGGCGTTGGTGACAATACCTCTTGTCGCCATCGGCATTGTTATTAGCACATGTTTTAGTCCTATCTACGACTTCACAGAGCCTCACCCATTTAGCGGGTCGGACATCTATAACCCATATCGCAACATCGATAGCACACACTGCTGGAAGCGCGCAAATATCCACACCCACACGCGTGTTGAGGGCATACTCAACGAGTGCGATTTCAGTGCCGATAGCACCTATCACATATATAAGTCGTTCGGCTACGACATCATCGGCTTTACAAACCACAACGAACTAACGAAGCACCCCATCGACAAGCGCCTGCAGATGGATATCTATGAGCACGGCTACAACGCGCTCAACTACCACATCATGACTTACGGGGCAGAGAGCGTATGGCACTACGATGTGCTCCTTCCGCTCTTCGCCTCACAGAAGCAACATCTGCTGTATGAGCTAAACGAGGATGCCGACTTTGTGCAGATAAACCACCCGCAACGCATTAGGCTCTTCGACTATGCCGATCTGGAGAAGATTGGTGGCTATAGACTCATGGAGCTCACCTCCGATAAGGAGCAGATTGAAAACGCGTTTTGGGATGTAGCACTCTCGGCGGGTCACTACAGCCATGGCATAATGAACGACGACCTACACTATCCCGACAGACCCGAGAAGATTGCCATTCGTTGCAGTTTCATCTGCACACCAACCAACGAATACGCAAGCGTGCGAAAGAGTCTTCTTGAGGGTTGCTTCTACTCCATGAGCGTGCCCAACTATGGCGATGGCGACTGGGCAGAGAAGTATGCTCGTAATGCGAAATTGCCAATGATCCAAGATATTGGACTAAGAGATAGTACCATCTACATCGCGCTATCAGCACCCGCCGACAGTATCAAATTCGTGGGTAGCAACCACCGTACACTTCACACCGCATATTCGGCTACAAGTGCCGAGTACACGATGCTCGCCACCGACCCTTACGCCCGCATCATGGCGTTCTTCAATGACGGAGCAGTAATCTATAGTAACGCCTTTGCACGCTATGATAGCACCGCGGAGGAGTCGCCATATCGAGGCGAGATGTACGACATAAACACCCCGCTGACAATATTGTTTAACATGGGCGTGGCACTATGCTTGGGCATGGTACTAACGCTCATCTACATAATATTACGACGATGAAACAGAGACTTCATAATTTACACAAACGACTTAAGGAGCGTTTCTCAAGCTCCCTTTCGCTCACAAAGTTCAGCATCACACTAAGCGCAGCAACGCTACTACTATACCACTATCCACTCTTTAGGTATATCGCCGAAAACATCGAGAGTGGCTTTAATGGCGTGCTTATCTTCATCACGATGATTGTCGTGATGTTCGCAGCCAACTTTATGGTTTACTACCTCTTGCTCTACCTCGGACGCATAGTGGGTCGATTGTTGCTGGCTTTCTTGTTTGTGGGCAATGGCGTAACACTCTACTTCATCAATAGTTACAACGTCCTTATCGACCGTAGCATGATGGGTAATGTCTTTAACACCCGCTTCTCGGAGGCCTCGGGATACTTTTCGTTTGGTGTAATTCTACACCTCGTTTTGTTGGGCATCATCCCCGCCATCTATGTCATCATGCGCAAGGTTAAGTGGGGCACATTCAAGCGCTTCCTCGCGAATACAGGCATCAGCATCGCTGCCATAATCCTTATCGCCGTAGCCAACATGAGCAACTTCCCATGGATAGACCGCAACGCCACAACCATCGGTAGCCTTATCATGCCATGGTCATACACCATAAACACCGTGCGCCACTTCCACCATCAGCATATGCTCAACCGCGAGGAGATTAAGCTTCCAGATGCTACAATCATGGACGAGGAGCGCGAGGTCGTTGTTCTGGTTATTGGCGAGTCGGCACGCCGTGACCACTTCTCGCTATATGGCTATGAGAAGGAGACCAATCCACTACTTAAGGGGGATGGTGTCACAGCCTTGGTTGCCGACGCCTCAGCGACATACACCACCGAGGGCGTTAAGGCTATCCTCGACCATAAGCCTATAGGCGAGCTCTACGAGATTTTGCCTAACTATCTATACCGCAATGGTGTAGATGTAGTTTGGCGTAGCACGAACTGGGGCGAGCCACCATTACATATTGAGCATAAATACCCACTCACATCACTCAAGGAGCGCTACCCCGAGGCCGATGGCAACTACGACGGCATACTCCTCGAGGACTTGAAGCAGGAGATTGAGGCGTGCGAGGCACCCAAGGTGCTCATCGTACTACACACCTCGACAAGCCACGGCCCTGAGTACTACGCAAAATACCCCAAGGAGTTCGAGCAGTTTACACCCGTATGCACCACCGTGGAGATGTCGAAGGCTAAGCGCAGCGAACTTATAAACGCCTACGACAACACCATCCTCTATACCGACTACCTACTCCACTCCGTAATCGAGGTATTGCGCGAGATTGATGGCGTTAGAAGCACCATGATATTCGTTTCGGACCATGGCGAGTCGCTCGGAGAGGGCAACCGATATATGCACGGTATGCCTATAGCCATGGCACCCAAGGAGCAGTACGAGATTCCATTTATCGTGTGGTGCTCGGATACTGAGCAGAGCATCAAGCCCTTGAAGAAGGTGGGACACTACCATGTCTTCCATAGTGTGCTTAACTTCCTGAGCATCGAGAGTCCCATCTACGACGAGTCACTCAACATCTTCGAGTAGAGGCGCGCCATGAAGCAGAGTGTTCTATTGGGTTTTAGTGGGGGCATAGATAGTTGCACCTCGGCACAACGCCTTATGGCGGAGGGTTACCGCGTCGTGGCCCTCACCATCGACACGATGGGTGACGAGGCGATGCTCCTCAAGGCTCGCACCAAGGCCGAGGAGATGGGCGCAGAGTGGCTGATGTATGACGCTCGCGAGGAGTTCAAGCACGAGATTATTGACTACTTCTGCCACGAATACGCCATAGGTCGCACACCCGCACCATGCACACGCTGTAACCCGCTAATCAAGTGGCGCACACTACTTAACGAGGCAAACCGCCTCGGCATAGAGCATATCGCCACGGGACACTACTTCAACATCGCAGAGCGCAATGGCAAACACTATGTTACCAAGGGTTTAGATGAGAGCAAAGACCAATCCTACTACCTTTGGGGTTTGAGCCAGGAGACCCTTTCGCGCGCCCTGACACCCATGGGTAACGCCATAAAGAGCGACGTGAAGCAGGCATTTAAGGATAAGAGCGAGAGCATGGGTATCTGCTTCCTAAAGGGGTTACCCTACGCCGACTTTCTGCATAACGAAGGCATCACTATGCCCGCGGGAGACATCGTCACCAAGCATGGCAAGGTATGTGGCACACACAATGGCATCGCTCGCTACACCATAGGTCAGCGCCGCGGCGTGGGTATCCCCGAGGGCATGCGCGTAATCGGCATTGATGCTATGCACAACCACATCATCGTGGGCGAGAACGAGTTACTATTTCACAACCATCTACACATTGCCGACTGCAACATCGTCGACGAGGAGGAGTTGCTCACGGCCAAAGATATAACCATCAAGATACGAGGCATAGGTCGCAACCCTCAGCTTCCAGTGAGCGTGGAGGCGACACCAAATGGCTATATCGTCACGACACAAGATCCCGCGTGGGCACCCGCAGCGGGCCAGCCGTTGGTCTTTTATCGCAATAATTGGGTCATTGGCGGAGGAATTGTTGTCGATTTCAACTAAATGTTGTACATTTGCCCGAAACATTTAGGCTAAAGAAAAATATGTTAAGACGATTATACGATTGGGTGCTATCATGGAGCGAGAGACGCGGTGGATGGTTAGCACTCTTCTTTATTGCGTTGTTTGAGGCGAGCTGGTTCCCCCTACCCCCCGATGTACTCCTCATCGCCCTATGCGTCGGCGCACCAAAAAAGTCATTCCGATTCGCTACGATATGCCTTCTCGGCTCGGTTCTCGGTGCAGCATTGGGCTATGGCATCGGCTCCTATCTGTGGCTAACTCCCACGGGTGACTTCACCAGCGTAGCGCAGTTCTTCTTCGACTCGCACATCTTCACCGAGGCAAGCTACCAGAATGTATGCGACCTCTACGAGAAGTGGAACTTCTGGATTGTCTACACCGCGGGCTTCACGCCACTACCCTTCAAGCTCTGCACCATCACTGCGGGTGCTTGCGAGATTAACTTCCCGATGTTTATCATCGCGTCGTTGGTAGGCCGTGGCATGCGCTTCTTCCTTATAGGAGGACTCATTTGGAAGTTTGGCGCACCCATCAAGGTGCTTATCGACAAATACTTCAACACCCTGGCTACGCTCTTCACCATACTACTCATTGGCATCACAGCGCTTGTGCTTGGTGTGTTGGGTGACGACGAAGAGAAAACCACAAAGAGTGTCGAGCCCGCAACAAGCGAACAACTCGTGGAGCGCGACACCACAACATCAGACATTGACACACTAATCACGATTGAACCATGCGACACTTTGGACTTATAGGCAAGAGCCTCAGCCACTCATTCTCTGCAAAATTCTTCAACGGCAAATTCAAGGCCGAGCAGATTGAGGCCGACTACCAACTATTCGAGATTGAGGATGTCGCAACGATAGATAGCCTCATCAAGGAACACAACCTCGAGGGCTTCAATGTGACCATTCCCTACAAGGAGGCCATAATTCCACACCTCGACGGTTTAACTAAAGAGGCGCAAGAGATAGGTGCGGTTAACTGCGTGGTTATCAAGAACGGTCAGAAAATAGGTCATAACACCGATTTGACCGGCATCGAGGCCTCGTTACACTGGCTCGACATCGACTCAGAACCTAAACCCAAGGCACTCATTCTCGGAACGGGTGGTGCTTCGAAGGCTGTGCAGTATGCTTTGAAGAAGCGCAACATAGAGTTCATGGTCGTATCGCGCAGCGAGGGCCGTGGCGATGTCACCTACGACAAACTCACAAGCGACATCATCACCGAGCACAAGCTCATAATAAACACGACCCCCGTGGGTATGTTCCCCGAAGTGGAGAACGCACCCGCGATTGACTACTCTGCAATTGGTACGGAGCATCGTCTCTTCGACTTGGTATATAACCCTGCGAAGACTCAGTTCCTGGCACGCGGCGAGGAACGCAGAGCAAAAACAATGGGGGGAATGCTTATGCTTCAGACGCAGGCCATAGCATCATGGCACCTTTGGAATGAGAAGGTAAACGATGACCAGAGCGACGGACCTGTTGCTTAAGGGTCTAAAGACTGCTATCGACCTTCGATAACAGCAATCGCATCTTCGGCGTCCTCAGCCCTAACCATCAGACGCACGGCGAAAAGCGAAGTTGTGTAGATGGCTGACATATACTCACCATGCAACACACAGAAGATACCAGCGCTATCAAGAATAGACTTTGCTATCTCCGCCTGGGTGGTGTTATCAAAGGTTTTTAACACCACGAGATTGTCATTTGTCGCATTCATAACACACGGAGTTTAAGGTTGTTTGTAAAGATAACACTTTTTTTCTAAATAATCGACACATCGTAGCGATAATTATACGAAAAATTATCGTTATATTTGTACACTAATTTTAATTAATGTATTACCATGCGTCAGTTCGTACACCTTCATGTACATAGCCAGTACTCGCTACTCGATGGCCAGGCAAGCATCTCGAAGCTTGTCGACAAGGCCATTGCTGATGGCATGCCTGGTATTGCACTGACGGACCACGGTAATATGTTTGGCGCCAAGGACTTCTTTAACTACATCAAGAAGAAGAATGGCGCACGCAAGGATAAGATTAAGATGTTGCAGGGTCTCATCGAACGTCTCGAGAATGGCACAGCCACAGAGGCCGAGATGGGCGATGACGCTAGCGCTGCACTCGCGAAGGCTCGCGTGGATCTTGATGCACAGCCTAAGGCCGACTTCAAGGGCATCATTGGTTGCGAGGTATATGTTGCACGACGCCGTCTGCAGGACAGAGAGAAGGCGATGGGCGACTACAGCGGTTACCATCTTATTCTGCTTGCGAAAAACATCAAGGGATACAAAAACCTCATCAAGATAGTATCGAAGGGTTACACCGAGGGCTTCTATGGTCGTCCTCGTACTGACCGCGTGGAGCTGGAGAAGTACCATGAGGGACTTGTCTGCTGTTCGGCATGTATCGGTGGCGAGATACCACGCCTCATCCGCGAGGAGAAGTTCGAGCAGGCGGAGGAGTCGGCATTGTGGTATAAGAACCTCTTTGGCGACGACTACTACCTCGAGTTGCAGATGCACAAGGCGACGGTGGAGCGCGCCAACCACGACACTTGGAAGATACAGGAGATGGTAAACGAGCACCTCATCAAGATGTCGCAGAAGCTCGGCATCAAGCTCGTATGCACAAACGATGTGCACTTCGTGGATGAGGAGCACGCAGAGGCTCACGACCGCCTTATCTGCCTCGGCACAAGCAAGGATCTCAACGACCCGAAGCGTATGCTCTACTCGAAGCAGGAGTGGATGAAGACAACGGCAGAGATGAATGCTCTGTTCGACTATGTTCCCGAGGCATTGGATAACACCGTGGAGGTGTGCAACAAGGTGGAGCACTACTCCATTGACCACGCCCCCATCATGCCCACATTCGCCATCCCCGAGGATTTCGGCACCGAGGAGGGCTACCGCCAGAAGTATAGCGAGGAGGACTTGTTCAACGAGTTCACACGCGACGAGAATGGCAATGTCGTGATGGAGGAGGGCGAGGCGCGTAAGAAGATTGAGAAGCTTGGAGGATACGACAAGCTATACCGCATAAAACTCGAGGCCGACTACCTCGCGAAGCTCGCCATGGATGGTGCACACAAGCGCTATGGCGAGGTGTTGGACGAGGAGACTGAGACACGTCTACGATTCGAGTTGCACATCATGAAGACCATGGGTTTCCCTGGTTATTTCCTCATCGTGCAGGACTTCATCCGTGCAGCGCGCGAGGAGCTCGATGTGTCAGTAGGTCCTGGTCGTGGTTCTGCGGCGGGTTCGGCTGTGGCATACTGCTTGGGCATCACGCAGATTGACCCCATCAAGTATGACTTGCTGTTTGAGCGCTTCTTGAACCCCGACCGTATCTCATTGCCCGATATCGATATCGACTTCGACGATGATGGCCGTGGTCGCGTGCTCAACTGGGTGACGCAGAAATATGGCAAGGAGAAGGTGGCGCACATCATCACCTACAGTACCATGGCAACGAAGATGGCGCTTAAGGATGTTGCGCGCGTGCAGAAGTTACCCTTGGCACAGGCGAATCAGCTGTGTAAGTGGATTCCCGACCGCATTAACGACCCCAACGACAAGGATAAGCAACTCAAGGTAAACCTCCAGAATGCCATCATGGTAGTTCCCGAGTTGAAGGCTGCCGAGGAGTCAAACGACCCCATCATGCGCGATACCATTATGTACGCGAAGATGCTGGAGGGCAACGTGCGTGGTACGGGTGTGCACGCCTGCGGTACTATCATCTGCCGTGATGACATCACCGACTGGGTGCCCGTAAGTACGGCTGACGACAAGGAGACGGGCGAGAAGATGCTCGTAACACAATATGAGGGTGCGGTGATTGAGGATACAGGTCTTATCAAGATGGACTTCCTCGGTCTCAAGACGCTCTCGATTATCAAGGATGCTATCGAGACTGTGGAGCAGACCCACGGCGTGAAGATTGACATCGATAACATCCCCATCGACGACAAAAAGACATACGACCTATACTGCAAGGGTGGCACAATTGGTACGTTCCAGTTCGAGTCGCCAGGTATGCAGAAGTACCTTCGTGAGTTGCAGCCCTCGACGTTCGAGGACCTTATTGCGATGAATGCGCTCTATCGTCCCGGACCTATGGACTACATCCCCGACTTTATCGACCGTAAGCACGGCCGTAAGCCTATCGTCTACGATATCCCCATCATGGAGCGATATCTGAAGGACACCTACGGCATCACCGTATATCAGGAGCAGGTGATGTTGCTCTCGCGCTTGTTGGGTAACTTCACACGAGGCGAGTCCGACACATTGCGTAAGGCGATGGGTAAGAAGATTAAGTCGAAGCTGGATGAGCTTAAACCCAAGTTCATTGCGGGAGGTAAGTCCAACGGCCACGACGAGAAGGTCTTGGAGAAGATTTGGGCAGATTGGGAGAAGTTCGCATCGTACGCCTTCAACAAGTCGCACGCAACGTGCTACTCATGGGTGGCATACCAGACGGCATACGTCAAGGCGCACTACCCTTCCGAGTATATGGCGACGGTGCTCAGCCGTAACCTTAACGACATCAAGCAGGTTACCGCCTACATGAACGAGTGTAAGAGCATGGGTATCTCGGTGCTCGGCCCCGATATCAACGAGTCGAAGGTTAAGTTCTCGACCAATAAGAGTGGTGATGTGCGCTTCGGCTTGGCGGCAATTAAGGGCGTTGGCGAGGCAGCCTCGGAGTCCATTGTTAAGGAGCGTATGGAGAATGGTCCCTTCAAGTCTATCTACGACTTTATGGAGCGCGTGAACTTCTCGGTGGTAAACCGCAAGTGCTTGGAGAGCATCGCCTATGCGGGTGCTTTTGATTCGCTCATCGACTTCAACCGCTCGCGCTTCTTTGCCGAGGACCAGTCGAAGATTGTATTTTTGGATATGCTCGTTCGCTATGGCCAGCGTGTACAGCAGGAGAAGCAGAACGCACAGCAGAGCCTCTTTGGCATGGCTATGGAGGGCGGCTTTGACCTTCAGAAGCCCCGCGTTCCCATAGCCGAGGATTGGAATAACATCGTGGTGCTGAACAAGGAGAAGGAGGTCATCGGCCTCTACCTCTCGGGACACCCCCTCGACCGCTTCGACTTCATCATCAAGCAGATGTGTAAGGCGGAGTTGGGCGACTTGGAGGACTTGACACTCTTCGATGGTAAGGAGATTGCAGTGGCTGGCGTGGTGGTATCCATAACGCCACTCACCACCAAGGATGGCCGAAAGTATGCGCGCTTTGTGCTTGAGGACTACAACTCGCAACACGAGTTCACGCTCTTTAGCAAGGAGTATAACCAATGGGGCATGCTCATCGAGTTGAACAACTTCCTCATGATACGCGGTCGTGTGCAGACACACCCCTATCGCGATCCCGCGGAGTTGGAGTATAAGATATCATCCATCCAGCACCTTGCCGACATCGCCGATACGATTAAGGCAATACGCCTGGAGTTGGAGGTGCACGACATATGCTCAACGCTTACGGATATGTTGCTCGAGGCGATAAATCGCAATAGTGGCAAGGCATCGTTGCAGATTACCGTTACGGATGCTCAAGAGGACGTAAAGATACGCCTCTCGTCAAGCTACCACGTTGAGCCTACGACAGATTTTATGGAGTTTTTGAAGAGAAACGAAATCAACTATTCTATTATAACATAACTTAAAATTTTTACAGCTATGGCAATTAAACTTAACAACGCAAACTTTGACGAGGTAATGGGCATGGGTTTGCCCGTAGTTATCGATTTCTGGGCTACATGGTGTGGTCCTTGCCGTATGGTTGCTCCCATCATCGACGAGTTGGCTGAGGAGTATGAGGGTAAGGTTGCAATCTGCAAGTGCGACGTTGGTGACGACGGCGACGAGATCGCAGCACAGTACCGTGTTCGCAACGTTCCTACTATCCTCTTCTTCAAGGGTGGTCAGCAGGTTGACAAGCACGTTGGTACTGCTACTAAGGATGAGCTCAAGGCTAAGATTGAGGCTATGCTCTAATCCATCGTCTTTCTAAGACACGCTCCCGCAGGGTAACTCCTCGCGGGAGTTTTTTTTTTGCTTCATTCCAAGTAAAGTTAAACAATATTTCATAACATACTGATTTACAAAACATTAAACCCATTTCCAGATTCATCATTTTTCATACTCGTAACTACCTGATTATCAGCACTATGAAAAATTCGCAAAAATCACTTTTTCAACACACTGATAATCAACATATTAACAAGGGGTCCGCGGAAATAGTTTTGGCTAAAAAATTTGGCAACAAGGGGTATTTGCCCATAACTTTGCAATAACAAAACCGCAAGCTTAGACAACGAATAATATAAATCTATAGTGTTATGAAAAAGTTTACCCTCTGTCTCTTGGCAATGGTCGCAGCGAGTGTGATGATATCGTGCGACAAGTGCAACGAGCCAATCTGCACCAAGCCAAATCACAACCACACAAAGTCTCCTATCGAGATGTATGTTACTTGTCCAGACTGGAGTCTGTATAATGAGTATATCGGAACTCCCTATCTCAAAACCGAGTATCCGATAATACACGACACGTACTCAGGTGAGTTTGGTCTCAGCTACAATTACGATGGAATGGCGGGAGTAACCAAGTTTGCACTCAATCGACAGTCACTGATATTAGAGGGCCCTTATGGCACTGAAAAGCTTCAAATAACATTCCGCCTATACCTTCCAAGCGACATACCTCTTGAGCTTAACAAGAAGTACTACTTCGGTAATGTTGATGGTGTGAATACGGCTGATGGTGTAGTAGTTCCCGACTGCGCTGACACAAACGGTTATGAATTGGAAAATCGAATCATTCTCGAAAAGAAGGTCGAGTATTTTGAGTCGACATATGGTTGGATGATGTTTACCCGTCTTGATGAGGTAAAGCAGGATGTTAACCATAAGGATTACATGATGAATATGGAGTTTGAGTTTGTAACGCTTGACGAGGAGAGTGGCGAGGAGCTCATAAGAGTAGAGAATGGTAAAATTGAGGACAACCCAGGCGGTGTTATGGACAGCGACTCACCAAAGTTTAATAATGTATATGTTGGCGCTACATACTACGACGCAGCCTACTACTCATATACTATTAGAGATGCAGACGAGTCAGCCTATCTTTGCCTACCCGCGGCGGAGTGCGACGACGACATCACCCCCGAGGATGTATTTGCAAGAGGCGTAGTCACAGACCTCACCCCATACTTTGCTGATAATGAATGGAACAATAGAGTGGCAACCATCTCTGGTTGTATTGAGGGGCTCGATGCGAACACCTCGTACAAACTCTTCATCGCAGCACACGACAAGGAGAACGACAAATACGAATATTGTATCAAGGAGTTCGCAACGCAGAAGCATGGCACAGAGAAGAGGCATGAGGTAGTCTTGAGCGATATTTACATCGAGACACTAAGCAGCGATAAGGTTACCTTAGATCTAATAGTCAATTATGCAGATTTG
>JAZRAT010000065.1:0-2663 GCA_045634725.1 Alistipes sp.
TCGCTATTAGGCGAGAGTTCCAGAACCGTATCGGTGATATACTTCCTCACCTCTGCAATATCAGCTCCTGCTACGGTGCGTATATAGGCAATTCGTGGCAAATCCCAACCATATTTACCATAAATCAAAAAGGCATAGGGAGAGATGTTATATTGTGCCGATTGGAAATTAAAGTCCTCACATATACCAACAACAGGTGTCAACTCACCATCAACATGTCCGAATATAGAAGATTCTGTATTAATGTTAAGTCTTTTGGCTGCTGTTTGGTTGAATATCAATGCACCGGTCTCACTCTGCTCATCGGTAGAAGTAAAGTCACGACCCTCGACAATATCAATACCCATAACATCGAGAAAATTCCAAGACACAACATATACATTAAACACCTCATTCTCGCCATTCTCCATTGGGCGTGTCCACTGCATCCTCGTATTGGTAAACTCACCACGACCCAAAGCAATCTCCTTGATTTGAGGATTGTGGTTTAGTCTATCCAACAATGCATCACGCTTGGTGTAATCACTCTCATTGCTCCACTGACCATTGACAGCCTCATAAGGAATTGATGCAACCAATAGATTCTCCTTATCAAAGCCCATATCGCGCGAGAGCATATATTGATGCTGACGATAGACAAAGAGCGAGCATATAATAAGCGTAATAGAGATTACATACTGCACACCAACAAGCGTATAACGCAAGATACGACCGGACTTTGATGCCGAGAAATCGCCCTTGATCACAAACGCAGGCGAGAACTTGGTAATATACCACGCTGGATAGAACGACACTAATACGCCCAAGAGCAAAACGCCTGCGGTTAATGCACCTGCTAACGACCAATTATCGTTGATAGCGACCGATGTAGAGATATACTCTTTGAGCGGAGTGTCACCAAATAGCACTACGATAACCGCTGCACCAAACAACGAAACGAGAATCAAGCCTACTGTCTCAAACAAGAAGTTAAGGCGCAATTTAGCGGTTGGTGCACCGAAAATCTTGTAATTATTCACCGCACGAATACGACTCGGAATAAGTGCGAAGAAGAAGTTTACAAAGTTGATAAACGAGATAACGAGAATCAACACTGCAATAGCAATCAGCGTATAAGTGGTACTACGGCTACCGTGATAATACTCTGGCTCTGTATCATCAGCAAAGTAGAGGTCAGTAATAGGAGTTAATCGAGGAGCTACCAAATCAATCATCTTTGCTATATCCTCGTCCGAAAGACCTTCCTTGCGGCTATAATTCACAAGATTTTCCCTCATCTGCTCAGCCACCTTTGTTGGCGAAGCATCTTCGTGTAACAAAATATAATATGGCGTATTCCAATTCAAGGCATCTTGAGGCTCCGCCTCTGGCATAAGGATATATCCCTCACTCATTGCCATAGTAGATGGTTTTGGGAAATCACGATAAATGCCAGATATTGTGCGTTGCGCTTGATTTACAGCGCCACGACCATAGTTGATGCGGTCGCCAACCTTTAAGTTACAACGTTTGGCTACACTCTCCGATATAATCATACCGTAGTAGGTCTTAAACTCGTCATCAATGCCTCCCTCGACAAACTCAAACGGAAAGACTGCCAATCCTTCAAGCTCTGCACCTGCGACCTTAATGGTGAAATTTTCGATGGTTGAATTTCGCTTCACAGAGTACTCGTCCTGGTATTGCGAGTTGAAAACCATATCAATCGAACCTGCCGTTTCAATTTCTGGACACGCAGCACTTATCTCATCAGGTAACTGACGATTCCAAGTACAATCCCAAGTACCGTCACCGGACCACGATGGATATTCAAGGCGATAGATACGCTCCGAGTTCTTGATTACTCGATTGTAGGATAGGTCAAACTTTACCTGCACAGCAATAAGATAGACCGCTGCAAAGGCCACCGCCATACCCACGATGTTCAACACTGACGATGTGGTGTAACGGCGTAGTAAGGTTAGAAAATTACGAATATACATAGTTCTAAGTTATTTTAATAGTGAGTTTAGTGAAATTAGTGAGTTTAATGAATTTAGAGCGAAGAATCACTAAATTCCCTAAGTTCCTTAAATTCCTTAAGTTCTCTATATGTTTAGTATCAATACTTCATTCTCTCCGAAATTATCATACGACGAAGTTATAACTTTTTCGCCGGGTTGCAAGCCCTCGACAACCTCATAATACTGCGGATTCTGGCGTCCGATACGAATCTCGCGGCGGTATGCCTTCTCGCCCGATGGGTCGAGGACATATATCCACTTGCCGCCTGTCGCCTGATAGAACGAGCCACGAGGTATCAAGATTGCCTCGGCAGCCTCGCCAAGTTGCAGGTTGAGGTAGTAGGTCTGACCGCTGCGGATATTCTCGGGAGCATCGCCCACAAAGCGGAAATCCGCCTTAAACTGACCATTGCGCACCTCGGGATATACCTTGCGGAGCTGCATTTCGTAGCGGGTATCCTGACGCTCAAACGATGCCACAAGACCCGTCGTTACACGGTCAATATAGTGCTCGTCAATCTGCGCCTGCACCTTGTAGGTCGTTAGGTC
This sequence comes from Alistipes sp., assembly GCA_045634725.1. GTDB lineage: Bacteria > Bacteroidota > Bacteroidia > Bacteroidales > Rikenellaceae > Alistipes. The sequence goes on from JAZRAT010000065.1 coordinate 2,553, forward strand.
GTTCACCTGACCGATGTTTGCACCCTGCTGCAACGACTGACCAAGAACGGCATCCAACATACCCACCTCGCCATCGATAGGAGCCTTAACCTTGAGGTTATCCACACGCTG
>JAZRAT010000066.1:0-15627 GCA_045634725.1 Alistipes sp.
ATCTGTAATGCCGATAACGGCAACATCACCCTCTACACGGCACCACTCGTGGTCGTTAGAGTACTTCAAATTTGCAGGTACATTAGCCATAATTCAAGTAGTATTTAAGTTATTGTATTGTTTCGCAACCACAAATATATGGAATATTTCGCCAAACAACAAAATTTTATACAACTTTTTTACGCCTTTCGCGCTATCACAAACTCCACCTCCTTAAAGGCATAGTCGCCAAATGTGCCATCGCGATGCTCCAGATGCAAGTGTCCCGTAGCACGCACACCGCGTATCGCAGCCTCAAACCTTTCGCCCGATGGAAGGGCATACTCGTGGAACTCGTCACGACGGTAGAGGCGAGAGTTATAGGTCGCTTCAACAAGCTCGCGCTCACCCTGTTCCAATATCGAGTACCACTTCTCGAGGTGCGTCAAAAAGGAGTCGAGAACATCTCGGCGTTCATACTCCGCGCCACGCTCCACGACCATAGAGGTGGGGTTAGGCAAATCGGCAGGGAACTCGCGCTGGTTGACATTTAGACCAACGCCGACCACCGTGCGCGCTATCCTATCACCCGCCAGCGACTGCTCAATAAGCACGCCAGCAATCTTCTTGTCGCCCGCATAAATATCGTTTGTCCACTTTATACGGCACTCAACGCCATAATCTTTCAGGGCATCAACAAGCGACAGAGCGACAACTTCCGAGAGCATAAACTGCTCTACGGCAGTGAGAAACGAAGGTTTCAGCACCACGGAGAAGGTGAGGTTAACACCCTCGTTGCTATGCCATGTATGGCCCCTCTGACCACGTCCCGCACTCTGGCGCTCAGCCCACACAACATCCATATGGTCGTACTCCGCGCCACGAGCATCGTCGTTCGTAGAGGTAGTAAAGTCTATGTAGTGTATCATTCTATGACAATATTTTGGTTCAAAGATAGCGTTTTTCCTCGAAAAAAACTATCTTTGCAGTGCGCTATTATATAAATATATGTATATGACCAAGATAAAGTTAATAACATCGCTTGCGATAGCCGCAGCCTCGCTCTTTGTTGCGTGTGGCAACGGCAAGAATACAAGCACAGGCGACGAGGATAAAACTACCGAGAAGAAGACCATCATAGCGACAGAGTACGACTACCGCATCGTAGCCAAGCATGCACACTCAACCGAGAGCTACACACAGGGCCTCGAGTATGTCAATGGCGTGATGTGGGAGGGCACAGGACACGAGGGTAAGTCTCACCTCCAGCGCATAGACCTCCAGTCGGGTAAGTGCGACATCGTGGCATCGCTCCCCAAGAGCGACTTCGGCGAGGGCATAACACACTTCGGCGACCGCATATATCAGCTTACATGGCTCAGCGAGAAGGCCTATGTCTACGACCTTAACGGCAACATTATCAAGACTATACCCTACGAGGGTGAGGGCTGGGGTATAACAACTGACGGCACACGCCTCTTTATGTCGGATGGCACGCCCGTAGTGCGCACCATTAACCCCGAGACCTTCGCAACAGAGGGCGCTATAAGCGTGATGTTCAACGGCATGCCCCTCGACATGATAAACGAGTTGGAGTGGGTAGAGGGCGCGATTTGGGCAAATGTCTACCTCACGGACAGCATCATAGAGATAGACCCCGCAACAGGCAATGTACTTGGCTTAGTGAACCTCGCACCGCTGCGCGCCATGCTCAAAGAAAACCCCGAAGCAGAGGCGCTCAACGGCATAGCCTACAACGCCAAGACAAAGCACTTCTACGTTACAGGAAAGGATTGGAACACCCTCTTCGAGATAGAGATTATTAAATAGAACACTGAATATGAGCAATATACAAGAGCGCATCAAGGAATTAATGCAGCGACACATACTCATCAAGGATGGTGCAATAGGCACAACACTCACAGGCACACGCCGCGACATCGTGCCCGACACCCTTTCGCTTAGCGACTACGACCGCGTGGTGGCGATGTACGAGGCATCAATCAAGGCGGGTGCTAACATCATCACTACGAACACCTTCATGGCTGACCCACTGATGCTTGCATCGTGTGGCATGGAGACCTCGACAGACGACATCGTGGCAGTGTCGCTCCGTGCAGCACGCGAGGCGCGCGAGAAGAGTGGCAAGGAGGTATTCATCGCGGGCTCAATAGGCCCATCAACACGCAACATAACCCTTGCGATAGACCTTACGGAGGATGAGCTTCGCGCATCGTACCGCACACTTATCGAGGCACTTAAGCGCGAGGGTGCAGACATCCTCCTTATTGAGAGCGTAACCGACGTGCGCAACGCCGAGATAGCAGCGGAGTTGTGTCGCGAGATAGCACCCGAGTTGCCTATAATAATATCTGCAACACTCTCAAAGATAGGCGGTTTGCTTGTGTCGGGTCGTCCAATTGAGAAGTTTGTGGAGGATGTATCGAAGTTCGAGCCCTTGGCCATCGGCTTTAACTGCTCGTATGGCGTGAAGAACGTGGTGGACAACATCGAGCTTCTCACACGCTTCACATCGCTACCCACATACGCAGCACCCTCGGCAGGCATTCCCGACGCTAAGGGTCGCCACCCCGAGACAGCAAAGAAGCACACCGAGACACTCCGCACAGCGGCAGAGCGCGGCATATTGAGCATCGTGGGCGGTTGCTGCGGCACAACAGTAGAGCACACACGCGGCGTGGCACAGATGGCACGCCACTATAAACCCCGCAAGTAGCATGACACCCGTAGAGTTTCGCAGAGCACTGCACCGTCGCCCCGAGCTATCGTTCCAGGAGCATGAGACACAGCAGTTTATAATAGATGCTCTCCACAGCGAGGGCATACCCTATCGCGTTATTGCAGGCACGGGAGTGCTGGCCGTGATAGAGGGTAAGCGCGGAGGCCATGAGCGCGCCGTGGTATTGCGTGCCGACATCGATGCGCTACCCATCGAGGAGCTTAACGACATCGAATACCTTTCTGAAAACAAGGGCGTTATGCATGCCTGTGGTCACGATATGCACGCAGCGATACTCTTTGGCGTATTGCAGAGCCTCAACCGCGAGCGCAACTTCGAGGGCACGCTCTTCGGCATCTTCCAGCCAGGCGAGGAGCTAAACCCTGGAGGAGCATCGTTGGTGCTCAAGGAGGAGCCCTTCAAGGGTTACGACGTGGCGGCAGTGATTGGCGAACATGTTGACGCGCGCCTCGAGGTGGGCGAGATAGGCATCTGCCCTGGTCGCTTCATGGCGTCGAACGATGAGCTACGCTTCCGCATTTCGGGTCGCGGTGGACACGCTGCGCGCCGAAAGGAGGTCAATGATACGGTTACGGCGATGGCAGATATGGTTGTGCGCACGACGTCGCTCAACTCTCCCGATGCAGTGGTATCGGTAGGTCGCGTAATTGCCGAGGGTGCCACAAACGTCATACCTAACGAGGTGACTGCCGAGGGTACGATGCGCACCTTCGACAGCGAGGTGCGCGAGCGCATCTACACACACATCCACGGCAATGCCCGCATGGTGGCGGATAAGTATGGCGTGGAGGTGGATGTAGACATCAACCGTGGCTACCCCTGCGTTACGAACAATGTACTTCTGTCGTACGAGGCGATGATAGTGGCAGCGGATGAGGGCATCACCGTCAGGGAGTTGCAGCCCATGACTACCGCCGAGGACTTCGGCTACTACACCGAGCGCTACCCCTCGCTCTTCTACCGCTTGGGCGTAGGCGCAGCAGCGGGAGGCTCGCACACTGCAACATTCTGCCCCGATGAGGGGGCAATAGAGGTCGGAGTACGCATGATGCAACGCATAGCGCTCCACATCCTCAACAAGTAACACACAAATAAGAATAAATGGGAAAGAAGAATAAGAATAGACGAGGAAACAACCGTGACGAGCGTGCCTCATTCATCGTTGGCATGTTCCGCGAGTTCCCCGACACAAAGTTTTCACTTAAACACCTCGCAGCAGCATCGGGAGGTGCCGACCGCGATGGTCGTACCATGACCTTTGCCATCATCCGTCAGCTGATGGAGGATGGCTTCGTGGAGGAGGTAGCACGCAGTAAGTATCGCCTTGCACGCGCCGCAATGCCCCGCTACGAGGGTGTGGTGGCTACGGTGTCGCCTGGCGTGCTCTACGTTACTGTGGAGGCGCTGGAGAGCGACGTATATGTATCGCGCCGTAATGGTGGTGGCGCACTGGGTGGCGACCGCGTCATGGTTGCCGTGGCACGTCGCACACGCGATGGCGAGCTCGAGGGTACCATCACCGAGGTCATCGAGCGCAGCCGCCAGCCCTATATCGGCACGGCGGAGGTTACGACAAACAACATCTTCGTTACGACAGACTCGCGCCGCGTGGGTGTCGACATACGCCTACCCCGCAAGCCCTATCCACAGGTTGAGACGGGCGATAAGGTTGCTGTGCGCATCGTAGCGTGGGAGGAGGGTGAGCGCCTACCCGAGGGTGAGCTTATAGAGCGCCTCGGCAAGGCGGGAGAGAACGACACCGAGATGCACGCCATACTCGCGGAGTTCGACCTACCCTACCACTTCGAGAAGGAGGTCATTGCGGCAGCAAACCGCATCGATGGCACGATAACCGCGGAGGAGATAGCACGCCGCCGCGATATGCGCGACCGCACGACATTCACCATAGACCCCGCAGATGCCAAGGACTTCGACGATGCGCTCTCTATCGTGCGCAAGGGCGAGGGCCTTTGGGAGGTGGGTGTGCATATTGCCGATGTAACGCACTATGTAACACCTGGTTCGGTCGTGGACAACGAGGCTGTGGAGCGTGCTACATCAGTATATCTGGTGGACCGCACCGTGCCTATGCTCCCCGAGCGCTTGTGTAACGACCTTTGCTCACTACGCCCCAACGAGGATAAGCTCTGCTTCTCGGCGGTATTCACCATCAACGAGGATGCCGAGATTCAGGATGAGTGGCTCGGACGCACCGTTATACACTCCGACCGCCGCTTTGCGTACGAGGAGGCACAGCAGGTAATCGAGACGGGCGAGGGCGACTACAAGGAGGAGATTCTCACACTCAATACCCTTGCGCAGAAGTTGCGCAACGACCGCTTCAAGCATGGCGCGATAGCCTTTGCACGCGACGAGGTGCGCTTCCGACTCGACGAGAAGGGCAGACCCGTAGGCGTATATACCAAGGTGCAGAAGGAGGCGAATCAGCTTATCGAGGAGTTCATGCTCCTTGCCAACCGCCGCGTAGCGGAGTACTGCGCACACCGCATCTCGAATGGCCGTAAGGTGCCCCGACCCATGGTCTTCCGTGTGCACGATGAGCCCTCGGAGGATAAGCTCGAGCGCTTCCGCGACTTTGCACTACGCTTTGGACACTACTTCAAGGCGCAGAAGGGACGTGCCGTAGCTAAGGAGATGAACAAGTTGCTGAATACGATTGCGGGAAGTGCCGAGCAGAATGCCATCACGACACTCGCCGTACGCAGCATGGCAAAGGCGGTATATACAACCGACAACATCGGCCACTATGGCCTCGCCTTCCCCTACTACACACACTTCACATCGCCCATACGCCGCTACCCCGATATGATGGTACACCGCCTCCTGGCAGCATACCTCGAGGGCGAGAAGCGTGCAGATAAGAAGAAGCTCGAGGAGTTGTGCGTGCACTCCACCGAGCGCGAGATTGTCGCTTCGGAGGCGGAGCGCGCAAGCATCAAGTATAAGATGGCAGAGTTTATGCGCGACCGCATCGGCGAGGAGTTCGATGGCGTGGTATCGGGAATGACCGAATGGGGCGTATATGTCGAGCTCAACGACACGCATGTCGAGGGCATGGCCTTCCTTCGCGACATCGACGACGATGACTACTACCGCTTCGATGAGGCGCGCTACGAGATTGTAGGTCGCTCGTCGGGCATACGCCTTACACTGGGCTCTCCCGTGCGTATTCGCGTAAAGAGCGTAGACCTCAACCGCCGAACACTCGACTTTAAGTTGTTGTTAAACAGAAGATAAGTATAAAAATGTCTATAGATTCGATTATAGAGCGCGCCCTGGAGCGTGAGCCACTATCGCGTAGCGAGGCATACACCCTCTACGACGAGGCACCCCTACAGCTACTATGTGACGTGGCGGACACACTGCGTAAGAGCGCCGTTAAGGACCCCTCGGTGGTGACATGGCAAATAGACCGCAACGTGAACATCACCAATGTGTGTAAGTCGGGTTGTCGCTTCTGCAACTTCCACTGCAAGCCCCACGAGACCGAGAAGGCCTACATAACCACCATGGCAGAGTATCGTCAAAAAATTGATGAGGCGCTCGCACTTGGAGCTGACCAATTACTCCTACAGGGTGGCATGCACCCCAAGCTCGGCATAGAGTTCTACGAGACGCTCTTCAAGCAGATTAAGAGGGAGTATCCCACACTCCGCCTCAACGCCCTCGGAGCACCCGAGGTGGCACATATCGCACATATCAGTGGCATAACAACCGTCGAGACATTGGAGCGATTGCGCGCTGCGGGCCTCGACACACTGCCTGGTGCGGGAGCAGAGATACTCTCGGATGAGGTTCGCAAGCGCATCTCGCCCGCCAAGCCCTCGGCACGCGACTGGGTGCGTGTGATGCACGAGGCACACAAGATGGGCATACCCACCACCGCAACGATGATGTATGGCCATGTCGAAACGCCTCACCAGCGAGTAGACCACCTTATAACGATACGCGACCTTCAGGCTGCAAAGCCCGCCGAGGCGCGCGGATTTACAGCCTTCATACCCTGGGTGTTCTGCCCCAAGGGCACACAGCTCGAGCGTGAGGGCATAGCGCCACCATTCTCGGCGACGGAGTACCTGCGCATCATAGCCATGAGCCGTATCGTACTACACAACATCACCAACATACAGGCATCGTGGCTTACCGTGGGTAAGGAGGTAGCGGAGATTGCGCTCAAGAGCGGTGCAAACGACATGGGCTCGATAATGATTGAGGAGAACGTAGTGTCGTCGGCGGGTGCTACGACACGCTTCGACCGCGAGGCTATGCAGGCAACGATACGCCGTGCGGGCTTCACACCCCGCCTACGCGACCAGCTGTACAACTACCGCGACTAAGCGCGTATGAATAAAAAACGAAGGAGGTGACCTAAACAAGTCACCTCCTTAATTTTTATATTGGCATGCTATTAATAGTAGTAGTAATCATCATAACCGCCATACATTGACTCCTCAATTAGCGCAGCCATGAGGACGATGTAGACGATGATAACAACCAAGGTGAATATAGCACCCACGATGATGCCTGCGATACCCAACTTGCGAGCAGAGTTTGAAGCATCGATAGCCTCCTGATGGTTTCCAGACTCCCAAAGTCTGTTTACCTTAACTGCCTTGAGAAGACCCCAAAGGCTGATGGGCCAAAACAAAACTGTGCCAACGATAGTAAGTGCCAAGTTGTTCTTAGGTTTCTGAATATTCTCCATAGTGCTAAGTTTTAGTGGTTATTAGTATTATAATTGCTTGATTATTATTTAGTAGTAATAGTCGTACTCCTCGTCATAGAGATCATCGTAGTACTCATCATACAAATTGTCATCGGTATAGTAGCTGTCGTCTGTAGCTGCAGGTAGCGAAATAGCCAGTAGTAGAAAAAGTGTTATTATACCCCTGACAATAAAGCCTACGATGATGCCTGCAATAGCCCAACGCTTTGCAGATGAGGCATAGCTCTCCGCCTCATCATAAAACCCGCACTCCCAAAGTCTATTAACCTTAGAAGCACGCCTAATGGCGACAAGACCCAACAATAGGTTAAATAGCATCGTAACTATAATGGCCAAGGTTAGACCAGAATTTGGCTTCATAAAGTCAGGGCGCGCCTTGGGCTTCTCTTGCTCTACTACATGATGCACATAGACAATTCTCTCGTTAGAATTATAAACCTCTTGTGACATAGTTTTGTTGTATAATATCGCGTATGACAGACAATCTGCCATAGTAACCTTTTAACAAAGTTAAGACTTTTTTCGTGATTTAGCAAATTTTAGCACCCAAAAGAACAATCGACAATATATCGCTCCCCCCAATTTATTATAATAAGAAAGTGTAAACATAAATTAGCACTACACCTAATTTCTTGTCAGAGTGGTGCAGATGTGGCGCTGACATGAAAAAGCCACCGATGGGTAGTACTTGGCGTACATCCCATTGGTGGCTTTGATTGAAGCGGCGCAGATGCGCCACTATCACAAGAAATTCATTTTTGATTAGAAGGCTGCAGATACAACGCTCGGCAAAAATGCCGTCGATGGGTAGTACTTGAGCGTACGTCCCATTGACGGCACTTTTTGTTAGCGGCAGTAGATGTCTGCCTTATAATCGAAAATGCTACTTGATGTTGAGCTTCTTACGGATATCCTTAGGAATAGCGTTCTTGTGAACGATGATGTTCATAGTCTTGTAGCGTGCAAATGCCTTTGTTACATACCACAAGCCCTTGTAAGTACCAGCCTCGCCCCATGAGTTCTTAACCATGTAGTACTCTGTGCCGTTCTGATCCTTTGCGATACCGTAGATCTGCATACCGTGGTCGTCAGTAGTCTCCCAGTTGTCGTAAGCACGCTGACGCTCCTCCTGTGTGCACCACTTCTGAGCACCTGCAGTAGCAGCCTGCTTCTCCTCCTCAGTGAGGTTGAGCCACTTTGCCATATCTGAACCCTGGAGGTCAGCACCTGCAGCCTCATCGGGAAGAACAGCTGTACCCTGACGAGTGAAGCCCTTCTCGCTAACGTCGCTACCCCATGCGATAGTGTAGCCCTCCATGATAGCGTTGTCGAATACCTCCATCAACTCATCGATAGGAAGGTTGTAAGACTGTGCCCAACGCCAGTTATCGGGAATCTCGATAGCGAATGATGTGTAGAAGGGGTGGTGAGTGTAAGATGTCAAAGATACATAGTCCTCAGCGTTCAAGCCCAAAGACTCGTAGAATGACTTAGGAGTGTACTCAACGCCCTCGTATGTGAATGACTCGGGACGCTCGCCGAGGTAGATATCGTGGATAGCCTCGATAGACTTCTTCCACAACATCTCGCCATCAGGGCTTACCTGCAAGCTGCGGTGACGACCCTTAGCGATAGCAGCTACAACAGCATCGCTAACAGCTGAAAGCTCGTTGTGGTTGCTGAGCTCCATGCCGTACATAACACCGGGACGCATCTCTGCCTCGGGAACGAGACCGAAAGCCTCCATACCGTAGATTACATCGTAGAATGAACCACCCTGTGCGAATGATACATCGCCGTGAGTGCGAACAGCCTTCTCGGCACGATCGAGGTAGGTGTTGTGCACGATGAACATCTCAGAGAAGTCATACTCACCCTTGCCCATACGCAAAAGCTCTGACTCGATGAATGCCAAAGATGAGTAGCACCAGCAAGTACCTGCCTGGTTCTGATTCTTGATGCTTGTGATAGGGTTCTCCTTCACAACTGTGAACTCGGGAGTAAACTCCTGAGCCATAGCACCAGTAGCCATGATAAGACCAAGTGCCAAACCAAAGATTTTCTTCATAATAAAATTAGTTTTAAGGTGATTATTTCTCTATTTCTTTGTCTTTGCAACAATGCGCTGGCAATCTGTATAGGTGAGTGTCTCAACCTTAGAACCACGGGGGATGCGGTAGTTTTTGCCGTTATATGCTATGTATGGGCCATACTGACCACTCTTTATCACCATAGCGGGATCTTCAGTGAAGGTGCGTATGGGCTCCGAGGCTGCACGCTGCTTGGCGATGCTCTCCTGCAACAACTCCACAGCACGCTCATAGGTGATAGTATATGGGTCGTCTGTCTTTGCTAACGATGCGAAGCTCTTGCCGTGGCGCACATAGGGACCGAACTTACCCAAGCCAACCATAAGGGACTCACCCTCGTATACGCCGAGGTTGCGGGGAAGAGCAAAGAGCTCCAATGCCTCCTCCAAGGTGATAGACTCGATGAGCTGACCCTTCTTCAAGGATGCAAACTGACCCTTCTCGCCATCGGCACTCTCAAGCTCTACCATAGGGCCATAGCGACCGATACGCGCCTTGACCGTCTGACCCGTCTTGGGATCTACGCCGAGCACACGCACTGACTGCGAGCCACGCTCCATCTGTGTGCCTACCGCCGCATCCACAAGCTGGTGGAAGGGGGTGTAGAAGTCGCCCAACATAGATGTCCATGTAATCTCGCCATCGGCCACGCGGTCGAACTCCTTCTCAACGTTCGCAGTGAAGTGGTAGTCGATAATCGACTTGAACTGCGACTCGAGGTAGTCGTTGACAATCATACCTATATCGGTTGGAGCAAGACGGCTCTTCTCACGGCCATAGCTCTCCGTTACGAGCTTCTCCGAAATCTTCTCGCCCAAGAGTGTGAGCTGTACAATCTGGCGCTTCTGACCATCGCGGTTCTGCTTAACCACATAACCACGGTTGATGATGGTGGTGATGGTAGGAGCATATGTTGAAGGACGGCCGATGCCGAGCTCCTCGAGGCGCTTTACAAGGGCAGCCTCATTGTAGCGTGCGGGGGCCTGAGTATAGCGCTCCGATGCTGTGATGGTGGTAGCGATGACGCTGTCACCAACCTGCATCTTTGGCAAGATGCCACCCTCGCCCTCCTGCTGTGCATCCTCGTCTACGCTCTCGGAGTAGAGGCGCATGAAACCGTCGAAGCGTACCACCTCACCCTGCGAGATGAACTGCTCCTTGCGCTTCTCAAGGTCGATAACAATCTGTGTGCGGTCGAGCTCCGCAGGTACCATCTGCGAGGCTACGGTACGCTTCCAGATGAGGTCGTAGAGGCGCTTCTCTGCCGCGGTACCCTCAATCTCGTTGCGCTCGATGTATGATGGACGAATAGCCTCGTGCGCCTCCTGCGCACCCTTAGACTTCGTCTTGAAGTTGTGAGGATATGAGTACTTAGCACCAAAGAGGCGTGTAATCTCATTTTTGCACTGCGTGATAGCCATCTGCGAGAGGTTCACAGAGTCGGTACGCATATATGTGATAAGACCCTGCTCGTAGAGCTTCTGCGCTACGGACATAGTCTGCGACACGCTCATGCCGAGCTTACGACCAGCCTCCTGCTGCAAAGTAGAGGTGGTGAAGGGGGGCGCTGCATAGCGCTGTACGGGCTTCTCCTCGGCCTTCGATACGGTGAAGCGCTCGCCGATGCAATCCTTGAGGAACTGCTCAGCCTCGTCACGAGTCTCGAAGCCCTGCGACAAGGTGGCCTTGAAGAGAGTCTTCTCCTGGTCCTCAGCGGCGTAGAACTGCGCAACGACGCGGAACTGTGCCACCGACTTGAAGTTGATGATGTCGCGCTCACGCTCAACGATAAGGCGTACAGCAACGCTCTGCACACGGCCTGCCGAGAGTGCGGGGCGCACCTTCTTCCAGAGTACGGGTGAGAGCTCGAAGCCCACCAAGCGGTCCAACACACGGCGTGCCTGCTGTGCATTTACGAGGTTGAGATCGATGGTGCGGGGATTCTCGATAGCATTGAGGATGGCGCGCTGGGTAATCTCATGGAAGACGATACGCTTAGTGCGGTCGATGGGCAAGTCCAAGACCTTTGCGAGGTGCCAAGCGATGGCCTCACCCTCGCGGTCCTCATCGGACGCCAACCACACGGTCTTCGCCTCGCGTGCCATGCGCGAGAGCTCGTCTACAACCTTGCGCTTATCTTCGGGTATCTCGTAAATGGGTTCAAAATCTTTATCGAGGTTTATACCGAGTCCCTTCTTCGCCAAGTCGCGGATGTGACCAAAGCTCGACTTTACCTTGAAGTCCTTACCGAGGAACTTCTCGATAGTCTTCGCCTTGGCGGGGGACTCTACAATAACCAAATTCTCCATTACTCTTCTTAACTTTATTTCAAACAGCAAAACCTATGTAGCGACACATAGGTTTGCTAAATCTCATTTATTCGCTATGCTAACACGCTATCTCACAATGGTATAAGTCAAATCCAAAGTAATAGGTGCTTTATCTATGCTCTCGGGACCATGGTCGCCACCATACACAGCCTGGCGGTTGAAGCCGAAGCAGTTTGCAGCCTCGGGGCCTAAGTACATGCGACGGTAGCCAACTAACGACTCACCCTCGGGCTCGTAGCCCTCCTCGAACTTCTCCAACTTAACCTTGCCACTCTCGTCGACATTCTCCTGCGCCGCCATCATCAACGACTGAATGTATGTCGAGATATCCATGGTATAGGCTGCCAACGAGCGGTTGAGGTGGCCGTCAAAATCCAAGCTCGACGACTTACTTGTGTAGGCGTAGTCAGTGATGCCGACAAGTGACGAGCCATAGGTTGTATAGAGGCCCATGCAGTCCATAACGCTATTCATAGCCTCGCCAATCTTGATAGGGTCGAGACTCATAGGATCGTAGTTCGAGCCCTCGAGGTAGACCTTAAGGCGCGCCTGGTTAACCGAAACCACTGCATCCTTCTCGCTGAGCGCGATATCGGCCAACGACTGGATGAACTCATCGCTGAACCATATCTCTGTTACTACGCCACCCATACCATCGACATAGCCAATGCTAACCTCGGGGTTGCTCTCCACATCTGCAACCACAGAGCCTGCGAAGTCGTGCGACACGCGGTTGATAGAGACATTACCCGCCTCCATCTCACGCTCTGCGGGGTCAATGTAGAAGTTGTAGACCATCTGCGCAGTATCGCGGATGATAGCAGGGTCCTCCTCGTAGCGGCTACGCGCATAGAGGATGAGTGCCGTATTCTCCAAGTTGGTTGCGAACATAGCACCCTCGCCCTCAATCTCCTCGGCGGGAGCGACGTAGATGCCTCGGATGTGCTTGATAAACTCCGCCTCATTGCCAGCGACATAGAGGCTGTCGCTATCATAAGCAAAGCCACCTGTAGCATCCAAGTCGGTGGTAAACATCAAGCGCGACACATACTCGCGTGTAGCGGGAGTGTGCTGGAGCGTAACACGAGCGCTCTGCGGATTCTCCATATCGCCCACATAGAGACCTCTCTCCTGGTCAGGATACTCGAACGTGAAGATAGGCTCGCTTGAGATGTAGGGTGTGGGGTCGAAGTTGATATAGAAGGTTGAGTCCTTCTTATCCTTGGCATTCGTAATATAGTCGTTCGACGTAATCTCGTAGACATTAAACTTATGGCGCTTGGTGGTGTCACCATGGAAGTCCTGGACATACAACGACAAGACCATAGAGTCGAAGATGGGACGGTAGCCCCAGCCACGCTCATTGCCAAGCGTAACGCCGAAGATCATCTGCGTCATGAAGCCTGCACGGCGCTCACCATAGACATCGCTACGCTCGGCACCAAAGTAGACCTTCTCGAGGTTTGCCGATGCGATAGAGTCGGTCTGGTAGAGACGCGTAGTGAGGAGCTGACAACTCTCCGAGTTATAACCCTCCTTCCACTCGCCCATGCGGTAGACACGGCGCTTAAGCTCCATATTTTGCTTTGTGGGCACGAATTCCGAGCCCAAGGTGTAGTCTACCTCGGTGGTGCAACCTGCCGACACAAGTGCCAGCACCACACACGCCAACATATAGACTATGCCCCTTTTACAACTCATCATAGAATTTTTTGTAGTTATCGAAGATCTCCTTCGTATCGCCCTCGGCATACTCAAGAATCTTCTTGCCTGTACTGCGCGCATACTCCAACACTGTGGCATCTGCATCTGCCGAAGTAACGATGATACCATCGGCATAGTCTATAACGTAGCGGTATAGATTTTCGTACGTTGGCTCCTCCAAAATTGACATTTTGCTCTCCATGACACCCTCGCCCTCGAGCTTCTGCTTGAAGTCGGCAGAGAGTGCACCCTCGAACTTATCAGCACCCAACGACAACACGATCTTTACGTCGCGGAACAATGGGTCGTCATACAACACATGCTTCAAATACATGGGCACAACAGCCGAGAACCAACCGTGGCAGTGTACGATGGTGGGTGACCAGCGCAACTTCTTGACTGTCTCGAGCATACCGCGTGCAAAGAATATCGCGCGGTCGTCGTTATCCTCAAACATCTTGCCCTCCTCGTCGTGCAAGATTGCGCGACGTGAGAAGTAGTCGTCGTTATCGATGAAGTAAATCTGTATGCGGGCAGCAGGGATAGAGGCCACCTTGATGATAAGCTGGTGGTCGTTATCGTTGATAATGAGGTTCATACCAGAGAGGCGAATCACCTCGTGTAGCTGGTTACGACGCTCATTGATGCAACCGTAGCGAGGCATGAACGTACGCACCTCTGCGCCACGCTCCTGCATCTGTCGTGCCATCTCGATGCTGAGCTTCGAGAGCTCATTCTCGGGCAAATAGGGAGAAATCTCCTGGCACACATACAATATCTTATTTGTTGCCATAATCTACTCTTTTTGGGGCGGCTTACGCAACCCTTAAACTATGCAAAGATAGCAATTTTTTTTCTACAAAATCAACATCGCATCGCCGTAGGTACCAAAGCGATAACCCTCCTCCTTGGCAACCTTATAGGCGTTCATAACGATGTCGTAGCCACCGAATGCCGCAACCATCATCAACTGTGTTGAGTATGGAAGGTGGAAGTTTGACACAAAGGCATCAGCAGCGGTAAACTGATAGGGGTGGAAGATGAACTTATTGGTCCAGCCATCCATGGGCTTAATCATGCCACCAACCGATACGGCGGTCTCCATGGCACGCATAACGGTAGTACCAATAGCAACAACCTTGCGACCATCGCGCTTCGCAGCGTTGATGATGCCCGCAGTCTCCTCGTTGATGAAGAACTGCTCAGAGTCCATCTTATGCTTCGACAAATCCTCAACATCTACATTGCGGAAGTTACCCAAACCGACGTGGAGTGTGAGGAAGGCCTTGTCGATGCCCTTAATCTCCATGCGCTTCATGAGGTGCTTAGAGAAGTGGAGACCCGCCGTGGGGGCTGCCACAGCACCCTCGTGCTCAGCATAGATAGTCTGATACCACTCCTCATCCTCGGGCTCTACCTTTGCGCGAACCCAGCGGGGAAGTGGCGTCTCACCCATAGCGTAGAGTGCCTCCTTGAACTCCTCGTACGAGCCATCGAACAAGAAGCGGAGGGTACGGCCACGCGAGGTGGTGTTATCAATAACCTCGGCACCCATAAGCTCGTCATCACCGAAGTAGAGCTTGTTGCCGATACGAATCTTTCGTGCGGGGTCTACCAACACATCCCACAAGCGCAACTCGCGGTTGAGCTCGCGGAGCAAGAAGATCTCGATGTCGGCACCGGTCTTCTCCTTGCAACCACTAAGACGTGCGGGGAATACCTTTGTGTTATTAAACACAAACATATCCTTCTCGTCGAAATACTCGATAATATCCTTGAATGTGCGGTGCTCAATTTCGCCTGTCTCGCGGTGGAGCACCATAAGGCGTGCGTCGTCACGATTTGTCGTAGGATACTGTGCAATCATATCCTGCGAAAAGTCGAAACCATACTGCGATAACTTCATATCTCTTTCAAAAAAAGCGTGTAACAATCAAGTAATATACGCAAAAACTTCTATTTTGTTTCACACTCGCGCAACTTTTCCATAAAATCGTCGAGCGTGTGCGACTTTTC
>JAZRAT010000067.1:0-4611 GCA_045634725.1 Alistipes sp.
GCATTGCCATGGCCCATGAAGATAATTACATACTCATCAGCCGGAGCCTCCGATCGCGCCCACTCGACAAACTCCGCGAGGTTATTCGGGTCATCTATCATAAAACTATTGTCACTGACAACTTCGTTATCGTAGTTGCGCGCTGCATGGTTATACTTGAAGCGTGATACACTGCCACGACCATCCGACATATCAGAGTTGTATCCGTTGCTCCACTTCATCTGACCTACGATATTGATATGAGAGGGCACATCCAATTGAGATACAACCTCTAAAACATTCTCGTAGTACTCATCGAGGTTTGCGCCACCGCAACCATAGGTCATAATGGTATAGCTATCAATACTCTCAGGCACGGGTGGAGGCGGAGGTGGAGTAGGGTTATTTTTTTGAGGTTCATCTTGTCCACACGCTACGATTACCGCTATCATAGCCGCCATAGATAGGAGTCTAAACAAAGATCTCATAAATGCGTTTTCTAGGAGTTTGACCTTTAATACACTGTCTCTCGTCTACAAAGTTACGCCATTATATTTATAAATACAACAAATGGAGCCCCAAAAAAAGAGTTCGGCACAGCACCGAACTCTCTCATTATTGAACGAATAGGTTTCCCTACTCAACGTAGTATGCTTTTGAGTAATCTCTCTCTGGAGCCTCGGGATTCTCGCCGGCGGGATAGCCAAAGGCGATAGCCACCTGCAAGTGGTAGCCCTCGGGGAGGTTCAAGCGCTCCAAGTAGGGCTTCGCAGCCTCCGAATTCATAACGGGTATGACACTACCCAAGCAGCAAGAGCCAATGCCCATGCTCCATGCCGAGAGCATCATATTCTGGGCCAAGAGGCCAGAGTCGAACTCACCGCTATAGCTCTCGTCGGGCACAGCGATAAATGCCACGGTGGGGGCATTGCGGAAGAAGTTGCGGAATCCTGGCTGCTCGCTTAGTTGTGGCATCTGCTCCTTGGCGATAGCCGTTACGCCATCAATAAAGTCGGGAGCACCCACCACGCGCACCGCCCATGCCTGCATATTGATAGCACTGGGGGCGTAGATGCCACACTCAAGGATTTTTGCCATCTGCTCACGGCATACGGGCTCCTCCTTGTAGTCGCGCACCGAACGACGCGTCATGATATTCTCGATTACGACCTGCTCCTTTGAGCAAGCAGCAGCCTCACACTCACCGTTGTTAGACTCATTGCAGCAGCAACCTGTAATCGCCGCAGCACCGAGCATTGTCACCATAAATTTCGCAATTCTCATACTCTCAACTCTTTACAAATTTATTACTACTTATTACTTAATCTGCTGACCCTTAAGCACCACCTTGCGGATGACAGGTGTCTGGTGTGCATAGGGCAACCACGCCAACGAGGGCAGAGGCTTGGTGATATAGAAGTTTGCCACCTTACCGCGTGTGATAGAGCCATAGTCACGGCTCTCACCCATAGCGCAAGCGCTGTTGAGCGTAGCAGCGTTGAGTGCCTCGGCGGGAGTCATCTTCATTTTGATAGAGCCCAACGACACCACAAAGCGCATATTGCCCGAAGGCGCAGTACCTGGGTTGAAGTCCGAAGCCAAAGCCACAGCCAAGCCCGCATCAATCATCTTGCGTGCAGGGGGATAGGTAATACCGAGGAAGAAGGCGCAACCAGGCAACATCGTAGGCATAGTCTCCGTGCCACGCAACGCCTCAATCTGCTCGTCACCCATGCTCTCGAGGTGGTCAACCGAAAGTGCCTTATGCTCCACGCCGACCTCTACGCCACCCGACACAGCGAGCTCGTTAGCGTGAATCTTGGCACGAAGGCCATACTTAGCACCCACCTTCATAATCTTTGCCGTCTCCTCAACCGTGAAGAAGCCCTTGTCGCAGAATACATCGACGAAGTCTGCCAAGCCCTCCTTTGCAACGGCGGGAATCATGTCATTGCAGACGTGGTCAACATACTCCGACTGACGGCCACGATAGGCGCGACCTACGGCGTGAGCACCGAGGAATGTAGCACGCACGGCGATAGGCGAAGTCTCGCGGATACGCTTAATGACGCGCAAAATCTTGAGCTCGTCCTCCAACGTAAGGCCGTAGCCCGACTTAATCTCCACAAGGCCTGTACCCATGGCGATAATCTCATCCACGCGCTCCATAGCCTGACGGTAGAGTTCATCCTCCGAGGTGTCGTGCAAGCGGTCGGCAGAGTTAAGAATGCCACCACCACGCTTTGCGATCTCCTCGTATGAGAGGCCGTTGATCTTATCCAAGAACTCCTGCTCGCGGCTACCCGCAAAGACGATATGCGTGTGCGAGTCGCAGAACGAGGGGAAGAGCCAGCCACCCTCGGCATCGAGGATGTCGCATCCCTCGCCTGAGGGACACGACTCCATGGTGCCGTAATCCTTGATACGCTCGCCATCGGTGAGGAGCCACGCATTCTCCAAGGTTGCAATCTCGGCCATAGCCTTACCCTCAACCTTGAGGCGACCACTCTCGTCGATGCCGACGAGCATACCTATGTTTTTAACGAGCAAGTTCATAGTCGTTAAGGAAGTTTACAGATGTAGCGATATGAGGATACATCACTGTGTCGTCAGCAACGAATGGTACGACCTTGCGGTATGCCTCGAACATAGCCTCTACAGATGCTGAAGAGCTCAAGCCCGACATCTTGTGGCGGAACTCCAAAGCCTGTGCAGAGTTCATAAGCTCGATAGCCAAAACGCGCTCAGTGTTCTGGCAAACTTTCCAGAGCTTTGTAGCGGCGTTAGAACCCATACTTACATGATCCTCCTGACCCTGTGACGAGGGGATAGAGTCGCACGATGCGGGCCAGCACAAGCCCTTAGACTGGCTAACGATAGATGCCGCAGTGTACTGAGGAATCATGAAGCCAGAGTTCAAGCCTGGGTTAGCAACCAAGAAGTTAGGCAAGTTGCGAGCACCAGAGATGAGCTTATATGTACGACGCTCCGAGATGTTACCCAACTCCGCAACTGCGATAGCCAAGAAGTCCATAGCAACAGCGATAGGCTGGCCGTGGAAGTTACCTGCAGAGATTACCTCGTCGGTATCGGGGAAGATAGTTGGGTTGTCGGTAGCTGAGTTAATCTCAGTCTCCAAGACGCTTGCTACATAGGCGATAGTATCCTTCGATGCGCCATGAACCTGTGGGATGCAACGGAATGAGTAGGGATCCTGTACATGCTGCTTGGGCTGCTTGCCAATCTCCGAGCCAGCCAAGATCTCGCGGAAGTTGCGCGCTGTCTCAATCTGACCGTTGTGGGGACGGATGGCGTGTACATTATGCTCGAAGGGCTCCATGCGGCCATCGAAAGCATCCAAAGACATTGCACCGATGTGGTCAGCCCACTTGCTGAGGCGCTGCGCGTTGATAAGTGAGTAGACGCCGTATGCCGACATGAACTGAGTACCGTTCAAAAGCGCAAGACCCTCCTTTGAGCACAAAGTGATAGGTGTCCACCCCATCTTCTCCATCATTACGCTACCCTCAACAACCTCGCCGTCGATCTCTACATGGCCCAAGCCCAAGAGTGGCAAGCACATGTGTGCCAAAGGTGAGAGGTCACCCGAAGCACCCAACGAGCCCTGCTCATATACTACGGGGATGATGTTGTTGTTAAACATCTCGATAAGGCGCTCTACGGTGATGAGCTGCACGCCCGAGTGGCCGTAAGAGAGCGACTGAACCTTGAGCAAAATCATGAGGCGCGCAATCTCTGATGGCACACGCTGACCAGTACCGCAGGCGTGTGACATCATCAAGTTCTTCTGCAACTGCGACAAGCCCTCCTCCTCAACAGAGATGTTGCACAATGAGCCGAAGCCTGTAGTTACGCCATAGATGGGACGACCTACGGTCTTAGTCTTCTGGTCGAGATACTCACGGCAGTGGTTGATACGCTGCTTTGCATCCTCGCTCAACGCCAACTTGTAGCCCTTAGAAAGAATCTCCTCAACGCGAGCGATAGTGAGGCGCTCTGCACTAATATAATGAATCATAGTCTATGTATCGTTTTTTTGTTGTACTACTTATTCTCGTTATAAACCTTCTCAATCATCGCCATATCTGCGAGGTTGGGCAATGTAACCTTAAGGAGTGGTGTGCGCTCCATCTCACGCTGGATGGCGAACATAGCACCCTCGTTGCGAGCCCAGCTGCGGCGTGCGATACCGTTGTTCACATCCCACAACAACATCTCCTCGATGTGGCGTGCAGAGTCTGCCGAGCCGTCGATAACCATACCGAAGCCACCGTTCATAACCTCACCCCAGCCTACGCCGCCACCGTTGTGGATAGATACCCATGTAGCGCCACGGAATGAGTCGCCGATAACGTTGTGAACAGCCATGTCGGCACAGAACTGCGAGCCATCATAGATATTCGAGGTCTCACGATATGGTGAATCGGTACCCGATACATCGTGGTGGTCGCGGCCAAGCACGATAGGTGCCGAAATCTCGCCACGCTTGATAGCCTCGTTGAATGCCAAGGCGATGCGTGTACGGCCCTCAGAGTCTGCGTAGAGGATACGAGCCTGTGAGCCTACGACGAGCTTGTTCTCCATAGCCTCGCGAATCCAGTGGAGGTTGTC
>JAZRAT010000068.1:0-5198 GCA_045634725.1 Alistipes sp.
ACTCCTCCGGAAAGCGATACTTCATACACAAGTCCTCCAACTCGCTCTTTATGGCGTGGAGGCCGAGGCGGTATGCCAGCGGCACAAAGAGGTAGATTGTCTCGCTCGTAATCTTTATCTGCTTGTTGCGGGGCATGGCACGCAGCGTGCGCATGTTGTGCAGGCGGTCGGCAATCTTGATGATGATGACGCGCACATCGTCCGAGAGTGTGAGCAACACCTTGCGGAAGTACTCCGCCTGCTCCGTGGTGTCGTTCTTGTATACACCCGCCATCTTCGTCAGGCCATCCACCATCGAGGCTATCTTGGGCGTGAATATGCGCGATATGTCCTCTACGGTGTACTCCGTATCTTCGACCACATCGTGCAGCAACGCCGCAACCACCGACTTCTTGCCGAGGCCTATCTCGCGGACGCAGATTATGGCCACCTCAATGGGGTGGATGATGTATGGCTCACCCGAGCGGCGGCGCACACCCTTATGCGCCTCCTTGGCCAACAAGAAGGCGCGCTTGACAAACTGCCAATCGTCCTCCCTCTTGCACACCTTCGCCTTGCGGCACTCATCCTGCAGCTCCTGCCACTTCTCCTCAATGAGTATTTCATCCTCGGGTGTATACTTCATACCTCGCTGTTTTATATATATGCCAAAGCACGACTACCCCACTGGTAGCCGTGTTTGGGTTATGTTTTACTATTTATCGTTGCAGTCCTATCGGCGCGACGCCTCGCTCATAGCCTCGCGAACACGCATCTCAATCTCCTCCATAAGCTGGGGGTCGTTCTTGAGAGCCTCCTTCACAGAGTCGCGGCCCTGGCCAATCTTCTTGTCGCCATACGAGAACCACGAGCCCGACTTCTTGATAATCTCATAGTCGACGCCGAGGTCGATAATCTCGCCCATCTTTGAGATACCCTCGCCGAACATGATGTCGAACTCAGCCTTCTTGAATGGAGGTGCCACCTTGTTCTTCACCACCTTAACCTTGGTGCGTGTGCCGAGCTGCTCCTCGCCATCCTTGATGACCGAAGCACGGCGGATGTCGATACGCACGCTGGCGTAGAACTTAAGCGCATTACCGCCCGTTGTAGTCTCGGGATTACCATATACCACGCCAATCTTGTCGCGGAGCTGGTTGATGAAGATACAAACGGTCTTTGTCTTCGAGATTGAGGCCGTAAGCTTACGCAATGCCTGCGACATAAGGCGCGCCTGAAGACCCATCTTCGAGTCACCCATGTCGCCCTCAATCTCCGCCTTGGGCGTTAGCGCCGCAACAGAGTCGATGACGATGATGTCGATGGCGCTTGAGCGAATCAACGAGTCGGCAATCTCCAACGCCTGCTCGCCATTGTCGGGCTGCGACACGAGGAGGTTATCCACATCCACACCCAACTTCTGAGCATAGTAGCTGTCGAAGGCGTGCTCCGCGTCAATGAAGGCTGCGATGCCACCCGCCTTCTGCGCCTCGGCAATAGCGTGGATTGCGAGGGTTGTCTTACCTGATGACTCGGGGCCAAAAATCTCAATCACACGACCCTTGGGGTAGCCACCCACGCCCAACGCCATATCGAGCGTAATTGAGCCTGTAGGAATAACGGGGACATCTGCCACAGTCTCGCTCGACATACGCATGATAGAGCCCTTGCCGAAGTCCTTCTCAATCTTATCCATTACTGCCGACAACACCTTCAACTTGTCAGCGCTAACCTGTACTTTCTCTGCCATAATCTATATATTTTTTTACGTTTTTACTTATCCAACAATTTGATAATCTGACCGTAAGAGTCCTTCGTGTCTACCTTCTCGATGATGTGTGTCACGCGCGCCTCACCGTCCAACAGCAGCGTTGTGCGCACGATGCCCATATACTCTCTGCCACACATCTTCTTCTGCTGCCATACGCCCACGGCCTCCGAGAGCGAGTGGTCCACGTCGGCAAGGAGTGTGAAGTTTAGCTCGTGCTTGGTGCAGAAGTTCTGGTGCGACTTCACCGAGTCGGGGCTTACTCCGACAATTTTGTAGCCACGCGCGAGGAGCTCTGCCTTGCCATCGCGGAGGCTCTTTGCCTCGAGCGTACATCCCGAGGTGTTGTCCTTGGGATAGAAGTAGAGCACCGTGGGCGAGCCCTTCAACTCGTTGAGCGTAAAGCTCTCACCGCCCTGCGTAACACTTGCGAACTCTGGAATCTGGTCACCTATCTTTATATTTATCTTGCTCATAGTTATATCTCGTTTTTGGTTATTCTATTATTTACTCTCAAAGTTACTATTTTTTTCCGAAACCGAGAAATATAGCCACTAATTTTTATTTATATAAGTATAGGTAGGAGTTATACGCCCTCGCTATGCCTCGCGCGTGATGTGCACCTGTGAGCGGAAATCTGCCTCGGTGGTGTTAAGGCGATAGCGGCACGCTGGGCAGCGCATGGCACACTCGGTGTCGATGTGCATCTTGCCCGCAGCCTCGGCATCGCTAAGGGTGCGATAGTGACGAGTGATGCTATACTCGGTGTGAGTGCCACAGTGGCGACAGTCGATGGTGTAGTTTAGTTTCATAGTAGTGGTGGTTTTAGGTTTATCGTTTTGTTTCACGATGCAAAGTAACCACCACTTTTTGACAGGTATCGTCAAAGCAAATATTTTGGAGAGAAAATAGGAAAATTTGTGTTTGTCACAAAGGAGCGCCGCTATCACAAGAAATTTCTTGTCAGAGTGGTGCAGATGTGACGCTGACATGAAAAAGCCCCGGATGGGTAGTACTCTTCGTACGTCCCATTCGGGGCTTTGATTGAAGCGCCGCAGATGCGCCGCTATCACAAGAAATTTACAAGGGGAGGAAAGCAAGCAAGATACCCGCCGCAACTGCTGAACCGATAACACCCGCTACGTTAGGACCCATAGCGTGCATCAAAAGGAAGTTGCTGGGGTTAGCCTGCTGACCAACGGTCTGCGATACGCGCGCTGCCATAGGCACAGCCGATACACCTGCAGAACCGATAAGTGGATTGATCTTCTCCTTTGTAAAGAGGTTCATAATCTTCGCCAAGATGACACCCGATGCTGAACCGAATGAGAATGCCACGATACCCAATGTGAGGATGCCGAGAGTGTTCCAGTTAAGGAAGGCATCAGCGGTTGCAGTAGCACCCACAGAGATACCGAGGAAGATGGTTACGATGTTCATCAACTCGTTCTGCACGGTCTTTGACAAACGCTCAGTAACGCCGCACTCCTTCATCAAGTTACCCAACATCAAGCAGCCGATAAGTGGTGCTGCAGAGGGCAAGAGGATAGCGATGATAACGGTGATAACGATGGGGAAGATAATCTTCTCGCGCTGTGACACTGTACGAAGCTGCTTCATCTCGATCATGCGCTCCTTCTTTGTGGTCAAGAGCTTCATGATAGGGGGCTGGATAACGGGCACAAGTGCCATGTAAGAGTATGCAGCCACGGCGATAGGACCCAACAAGTGGGGTGCGAGCTTCGATGTGAGGTAGATAGCCGTTGGGCCATCAGCACCACCGATAATACCGATTGAACCTGACTCCCAGTAGTTGAAGCCCAAAGCCAACGCACCGATGAATGTTGCGAAGATACCGATCTGTGCTGCAGCACCCAAGAGCAAGCTCTTAGGGTTAGCGATAAGTGGACCGAAGTCGGTCATCGCACCTACGCCGATGAAGATCAAGCAGGGATAGATACCAAGCTTAACACCGAGGTAGAGGTAGTCCAAGAGGCCTACGCCTGAGCCAAGTGCGAAGTCTGCCCAATGTACATGGCCACCTGCGAAGAGCTCGGCATGGAACATGCCAGCACCAGGCAAGTTAGTCAAGAGCATACCGAAGGCGATAGGCATCAAGAGCAATGGCTCGAACTTTTTAACGATAGCCAAGTAGAGCAATACGAACGAGATAAGGAGCATAACGCCATAGCGCCAGTCATCCATAAGACCCTTGAAGCCTGCCTGACCAACGAAGTCACCAACAGCCTTACCAACGCTGAACTCCTTGTCGATGTCGCTATTGTCGCGACCCTCAGAGCCGCCATGAGCTACTACCTCGGGCTCAGCCTCGACAGCAACCTCCTCCACAGCCTCGTCGATGAGCATGATACCCTCGTTAGCCTCGGTAGCGGGAGTCTCAATTACCTCGCCCTCAACAGGCTCGGCAGGCTGATTATCCTGTGCCTGCAAGGGCATCACGAACATCACAGCTGCGATGAGCAATGAAAAATAGAATTTTACACTCTTCATATTACGTTAATAATTAAAGAGTTAGTATTACTCAAGGTCGATGAGAGCCTCACCCTGCTGAACAGCCTTACCCTCAGTAACGTAGATCTTCTTAACCTTACCGGCAGCAGGAGCCATAATCTCGTTCTCCATCTTCATAGCCTCAAGAGTCATGAGAACCTCGCCAGCCTTAACTGCCTGACCCTCCTGAACCTTAATCTTTGAGACACTACCTGGAAGTGGTGACTTGATTGAGCCTGCGTTGCCAGTGATAACCTGTGCGGGAGCATCTACGAAGTCGCCACCAGACTGTGAAGGCTTAACGGCTGCAATCTTAGGAGATACGATAGCCTCCTCCTTCTCAACCTGTACGGTGTAGCTCTTACCATTAAGCTCGACACGAGCTGTGTTACGCTCTGTCTCCTCAACAATGGCCTCGTAGCTCTTGCCATTAATATTGAATTTGAATTTCTGCATAATTGCGTGTTTAGTGTAGTGGTGTTAGTTTTACAATTGTTTGTTGATGTTACGCACCTGCCATGCCGAAACATCGTGGTTCTGGCGGAAGGTGAGCACATCGCTCTCCTCATCGTGACGATTGAAGAAGAGGTTGACAGCCATAGCGATGGCTGCCACCTCCTCGTCAGAGATACCGTCAGATGATGCTGCTGCGGGCGCTGCAACGGTTGCCTTCTTACGCTCACGGAAGATTACGCCGAAGAGCTTCAAGATGAAGATAAGAAGCACAAGCACAGTAAACACCAAGCAGATGCTCACAAGTGCTATAAGACCTGCATTAGCCCAATTTGTTGCTGCAAGTATCATCATAACTTACTTATATATTATTATAAGACTACAAAGGAATGTTGTTATGACGCTTTGCGGGGTTCTCCAAACGCTTGTTGCGCAATGACTCCAAAGCACGGATCACGCGGAAACGAGTGTTGCGAGGCTCGATAAC
>JAZRAT010000069.1:0-9234 GCA_045634725.1 Alistipes sp.
AAAAAAACATAGAAAATATTTCCGAAAAATGGACATTACTATCCTCGGCATAGAGTCGTCATGCGACGATACATCGGCAGCCGTAATCCGCAACCGCACACTTCTGTCGAACGTAATTGCCTCACAGGCAGTGCACCAGAAGTATGGAGGCGTAATCCCCGAACTCGCTTCGCGTGCCCACCAGCAGAACATCATTCCCGTGGTAGACACAGCGCTCAAGGAGGCGGGTATAACAATCGACAAGGTCGATGCCATAGCATTTACGCGCGGCCCGGGTTTGCTCGGCTCGCTCCTCGTGGGCGTGTCGTTCGCCAAGGGACTCTCTATTGCCAATAACATCCCCTTGGACGAGGTCAACCACTTGCAGGGCCACATCCTCTCGCACTTTGTCGACCTCCCCGACAGGGAGTTGCCCCACCCCGACTTCCCATTCCTCTGCCTCCTGGTGAGCGGCGGACATACGCAGATTGTGCGCGTGGACTCCCCCACCGAGATGGAGATTATCGGCACGACCATTGACGACGCCGCTGGCGAGGCATTCGACAAGTGCGCGAAGGTTATGGGACTACCCTACCCTGGTGGCCCCGTTGTAGACCGCCTCGCGAAGGAGGGCAACGACAAGGCCTTCAAATTCGCGAAGCCCCATGTCGAGGGCGAGTTCGACTACTCGTTCTCGGGACTCAAGACCTCGTTCCTCTACACCTTGCGCGATGCCGTAAAGGAGGACCCCGACTTCGTGGAGAGGAACAAAGCTGACCTCGCAGCATCACTCCAGAAGACCATCGTAGACATTCTCCTTGATAAGCTCATCAAGGCATCTAAGGCTACGGGAATCAAGGACATAGCCATAGCGGGAGGTGTATCGGCAAACTCAGGCTTGCGTAACGGCATCCTCGAGGCGGGCAAGCGTCGCGGCTGGCGCTGTTTCCTCCCCGAGTTGAAGTTCACGACAGACAACGCCGCCATGATTGCCACTGCGGGCTACTATCGCTATATGGCTGGCGAATTTAGCACCCTCGACGTATCGCCCGTGGCGCGCCTCGAGGATTTGTAACGACATTCCGCCATGGAGCACCTGCCCTACAACGACTATGGTAGCGCCATGCGCCGAAGGCTCGGTGGCAGGGTTCAGAAGCTCGCCATCGACGCAGGACTAAGTTGCCCAAATCGTGATGGTACCATAGGTTTTGGTGGTTGCACATTTTGTTTGGGCGAGGCATTTTCTCCCGCCTACTGCCGTGAGGCTACATCCATCACTGAACAGATAGAGCGCGCTCTACGATTTCACTCCGCACGAGATCGTAGAGCCGACTCATATCTCGCATATTTTCAATCCAATACAAACACCCATGCCGATGTAGTACACCTCGAGAGACTCTACAACGAGGCCCTCTCGCACCCCGCAATTTCGGGCATAATCATCGGCACACGCCCCGACTGCATCACTTCCGAAATACTCCAACTTTTAGAGCATATCACGCAATCGAATTATGTTGCCGTGGAGTATGGCATCGAGTCGGTCTACGACACCACTCTCGGTCATGTAAATCGCGGTCACGACTTCGCCACAGCAATCAGCGCCATAGCCCAGACAAAGGCCTCCGACATAGACGTTGGCGCGCACTTCATCCTCGGCCTACCAAACGAGACCAAAGCCGACATCATCAATAGCATAGACCACATCAACCGCCTCGGCATCGACTTCGTGAAGTTTCACCAGCTGCAAATCTACCGCAACACGGCCATGGAGCGCGAATGGAGCGAACACCCCGAGCGCTTCCTCTTTGGCGCGCAGAGTAGCACGGATGAGTATGCCGATTTGCTCGTTGAGATTATCCGCCGCCTCGATCCACACATCGCCATTGAGCGCCTCGCATCACAAGCACCCCGCAACCTCATCGCACACTCGCCACTCAAGGGCATACGCCCCCACGAACTGCGCGACATGGTCATTGAGAAGATGCACGAACAAAACCTCCGCCAGGGCGATTTATACACTTTCGCACAATAAACTGAAAAAAGTAGTCTCAAAATTTTTATTTTTGCGCAAATTTTACTACTTTTGTTCGGTTTATTACCAATCCATTGTGACCCACTTTAAGCATATCGCCAAAAAAGGCCACAATAGTTTGGCAACCACGACACAACAATAAAGGACAAATTAACAGTTAACTACTAGCAATATGGCAATTAAGAACAATGTAATGATCGTGCGCCAGAGACTTCTCACAAAGCTTGTGAGCCTCTGGAATGAGGGTCAGCTCGTAGAGAAGATCGACCGAGTGCCCATCGAGTTTAGCCCCCGCAACTCTCAGGTGCGTGGACGCTGCTGTATCCATAAGGAGCGCGCAGTGTGGAAGTACAAGTCTCTCCCATTGTTGGGTTACGACATGACAGATGAGACCGACGAGCTCACTCCACTCTCATCATACGCTCAGGCAGCTCTCGACCGCACACAGATTAAGGATAACATCATGTGCGTTATCGACGAGGCTTGCTCATCATGCGTACGCACAAACTATGATATCACTAACCTCTGCCGTGGTTGCGTTGCGCGTGCTTGTTCACACGCTTGTCCCAAGGATGCTATCGAGTTCGACCCCGATACATCACAGGGTAAGATCGACCACAAGAAGTGTATCAGCTGTGGTAAGTGTTTCGCAGCATGTCCCTACCACGCTATCGTTTACATCCCCGTTCCTTGCGAGGAGGCTTGCCCCGTTGGCGCAATCTCTAAGGACGAGTACGGCGTTGAGCATATCGACGAGTCGAAGTGTATCTACTGCGGTAAGTGTATGAACGCTTGTCCTTTCGGTGCTATCTTCGAGATTTCACAGGTATTCGACATCTTGCAGTCTATCCGCCGTGGCGAGGATGTTGTAGCTATCGTAGCTCCATCAATCCTTTCACAGTACAACGCTCCTACCGAGCAGGTTTACGGTGCTATCAAGGCTATCGGCTTCAAGGATGTTATCGAGGTTGCTCGTGGTGCGGAGATCACTACAGAGAAGGAGACACACGAGTTCGCAGAGAAGATGGAGGAGGGTCAGGCATTCATGACCACATCTTGCTGTCCTTCATACATGGAGATGGCACGCAAGCACGCTCCCGAGTTGCAGAAGTATATCTCTTCTACATACTCACCTATGGTTTACACCGCGCAGCTCGCACGCGAGAAGTATCCTAACGCAAAGGTTGTATTCGTAGGTCCATGTATCGCAAAGCGCAAGGAGGCACGTCGCGAGGATTTGAAGGGCTTGGTTGACTACATCCTCACATACGAGGAGGCACACGCAATTCTCGGTGGTATGAACATCGAGCTTGGCGAGGCTAACATCCACCCCGTAGATTGCGCATCACGTCGCTCGGCACACGGCTTTGCAGAGAATGGCGGTGTTACAGCAGCAGTTAAGGAGTTGGTTGACGGTAAGATCGACTTCACAACACTCCAGATTGCTGGTCTTAATAAGAAGAATGTTGCTTTGCTCAAGGCCTACGGCAAGACTGGCAAGGCACCAGCACAGTTCATCGAGGTTATGGTCTGCGACGGCGGTTGTATCTCAGGTCCGAGCGTACACACTGCTTACGGCGACGGCAAGAAGACCTTCGATGCTGAGCTGAAGAAGCGATAAATAATCTATGAAGGAGTTGATTGAGCGCTTAACGCATGGTAACAAACTAAATGCTACAGAGTTAGGGCAGCTGCTTAAAGGTGCTGCCACAGACCCAAGCGTGCTTCAACTTCTCAGGGAGAATGCTGTCCGAACTGCGTCCGCGCAGTTCGGACTTGGCATATATATACGTGGCCTAATCGAGCTCTCGAGTTTCTGTAAGTGCGACTGCCTCTACTGTGGACTCAGACGCAGTAACCGCACCGCAGACCGCTACCGCCTTACGCATGAGGAGGTCATGGCGTGCTGCAGGGAGGGCTACGCATTGGGCTTTCGCACCTTCGTGTTGCAGGGTGGCGAGGATGGCACACATACGGATGAGTGGCTCGTGGAGCTTATCTCGGATATGCGCCGCACATATCCCGATGTTGCTATCACGCTATCGCTTGGCGAGCGCACGGAGGAGTCGTACCGACGACTAAAGGAGGCGGGAGCAAACCGCTACCTGTTGCGTCACGAGGCGGCAAACGAGGAACTATACGCCTCGCTACACCCATCGAGCAAGGGCCTGCGCCACAGATTGGAGTGTCTGGAGGCGTTGAAGAGGTGTGGTTACCAGACGGGCATGGGTATGATGATTGGAGTTAAGGGGCAGAGTGTTGACCATATTGTTGAAGACCTCTTACTCATCGACCGCCTGCAACCCGAGATGGTGGGCATAGGCCCATTTCTGCCACATAAGGCCACGCCATTGGGCGAGGAGCCTGCAGGAGAACTAAACATGGTATTGGCAACTATTGCCATTGTGAGACTGATGCTACCCAAGGCACTGCTACCATCAACAACAGCACTGGCGACACTCCACCCCAGGGGTCGTCTCGAGGGTATACTCTCGGGTGCTAATGTAGTGATGCCCAACCTATCACCCTCGGATGTGAGGGCTAAATATGCCATTTATGAGAATAAGGCCTCGTGGGGCAAGGAGGCGGCCGAAGGCTTGAGTGCGCTGGAGAGCGAGCTCAACACCATAGGCTACCACATAGACTATGCACGAGGAGACTATAACAACCAAAAACACTAACATGAGTAATATAGAATATAATGTAAAGTCGGAGCACGCCGCCGAGTTTATCCACGACGGCGAGATACGCGCAACACTGGAGTGGGCGCGCGAGCACCGCAACGACCGAGCACTCATCGAGGAGATTCTCGCCAAGGCCGAAGAGGGCAAGGGCATCTCGCATCGTGAGGCTGCGGTACTTATCGAGGTGGAGGATAAGGAGGTCGAGGAGCGCATCTTTGCCATTGCGCGTAAGCTCAAGGAGCAGATCTATGGCAACCGCATAGTAATGTTCGCACCCTTGTACCTCTCGAACCACTGCGTGAATGGCTGTGTCTACTGCCCCTATCACGCTAAGAATAAGACTATTCCCCGCCGTAAGCTTACGCAGGAGGAGATACGCCGTGAGGTTATCGCCCTTCAGGACATGGGCCATAAGCGCCTCGCGCTGGAGACTGGCGAGCACCCCAAGCTCAGCCCCATTGAGTATGTATTGGAGTCTATCGACACCATCTACTCTATCCACCACAAGAATGGTGCGATACGCCGTGTGAACGTGAACATCGCGGCTACGACCGTTGAGAACTACACCAAGTTGAAGGATGCGGGCATCGGCACATATATCCTCTTCGAGGAGACCTACGACCGCGAGGCATACGAGCGTCTGCACCCCACAGGTCCCAAGAGCGACTGGGCATACCACACCGAGGCTATGGACCGCGCTATGCTTGGTGGCATCGACGATGTGGGCGTGGGAGCGCTGTTCGGACTCTCGAACTATCGCTACGATGTTGTGGGTATCCTTATGCACGCCGAGCACCTCGAGGCTCGCTTTGGCGTAGGCCCTCACACCATCAGCGTACCCCGCATTCGCCCCGCGGACGACATCGACCCCAAGGACTTCCCCGATGCAGTTACCGACGAGGTATTCCGTCGCATCGTGGCCGTATTGCGCATCGCTGTGCCCTATACAGGCATGATTGTGTCGACACGCGAGTCGAAGCGTTCGCGCGAGTTGGTACTCGACGTGGGTGTGTCGCAGCTTAGCGGTGGCTCTAAGACATCAGTTGGTGGATATGCCGAGGGTATCGTAGATGCTGAGGAGTCGGCACAGTTCGATATCTCAGATGAGCGCACACTGGACGAGATTGTGGGCTGGCTCCTGGAGTTGGGCTACATCCCAAGTTTCTGCACCGCCTGCTACCGCGAGGGCCGCACCGGCGACCGCTTCATGTCGTTGGCAAAGCGTGGCCTTATTGGCAACTGCTGTGCGCCTAACGCACTTATGACACTCGCCGAGTACCTCGAGGACTACGCATCGCCCAAGGTTAAGGTCGAGGGTTACAAGATGATTGACCGCCTGCAGCAGATTATCCCATCAGACAAGGTGCGCCGCATCACCGAGCAGAACCTCAAGGCTATTCTCGAGGGTAAGCGCGACTTCAGATTCTAATATTGTTGCAGAGTATGACACCCCAGACCCCCGCATCGGAAAGAGTACACATCGCCCTTTTGGGTCGCACCAACGCTGGTAAGTCGGCGATGCTCAACTGCTTAGCGAAGCAGGATGTGGCAATCGTCTCGGATACGCCTGGCACAACGACCGACCCCGTGCAGAAGCCTATGGAGCTTACGGGCATGGGTGCCGTGGTTATTATAGACACCCCGGGCCTCGACGACAACACCACGCTCGGCAAGGAGCGCATGGCACGCACATCGAAAATGTTGGATAGAACCGACATCGCCGTGGTGCTGTTTACCGACGAGGGCATAGACACCGAGCTTCGCATAATCGAGGAGTGTCGCACACGCGAGATACCCGTCGTTGTGGCACTAAATCAGGTGGATAGAATCGCCAACCGCGAGGCACTTATTGCTCGCATTGAGGAGGCAACGAAACTGCGCGCAATAGCCACAAGCACCACAACGGGTGAGGGCATAGAGGCTCTGCGCGAGGCTATTATCAATACTCGCCCTGCCGAGGAGCGCCTCATCACCGAGGGCTTCTGCAAGGCGGGCGACAGAGTGCTCCTCGCGATGCCACAAGGTAAGTCGGCACCAAAGGGTCGTCTCATCCAGCCACAGGTGCAGACCATACGCGAGTTGCTCGACCGCGGTTGCATACCCATCTGCTGCACCCCCGACCGCATGGCCGAGGCATTGGCAGCGCTGGTGACACCTCCCGAGCTTATAATCACCGACTCGCAGGCCTTCAACGAGGTATATCAGCTTAAGCCTGAGGCTTCGACGCTAACGTCGTTCTCTATACTCTTTGCGCGCTACAAGGGCGACATCGCCCTTTTCACCGAGGGAGTGAAGGCGCTCAAGGGCATAACCGAGTCTTCGCGTATACTCATCGCCGAGGCTTGCTCACACACGCCCCAAAACGAGGACATCGGTCGTGTGAAGCTACCTCGCCTCTTGCGCAAGAGGTTTGGCGAGGGCCTCACGATAGACATCGTGGGTGGCGCAGACTACCCCGAGGACCTCACGCCCTACGATTTGGTCATCCACTGCGGTGCCTGCATGTTCAACCGCAAGCATGTGCTTAGCCGTGTGGAACGCGCTCGCAAGCAAGGCGTTGCCATCACAAACTATGGCGTTATCCTCGCTGCACTAACGGGCATCCTTGACCGCGTCAAGACCAATTAGTTTTGCAGATTGGGATAAATTATGTAACTTTGACGAAATTAAAAAACATTATGGAGAACGGAAAGATAAAATTGCTTGATCGCAAATTCAAGATTATGATTCCCGCCGAGGAGATCGACAAGGCCGTGGAGCGCGTTGCCGAGCAACTCAACGAGCGCTACAAAGGTAAGACTCCCATCTTCCTTGGCGTGCTTAGCGGTGCCTTCCTCTTCCTCAGCGACTTGGTGCGCAAGGTGAACTTCGACTCGCGCTTGGCATTTGTCAAGATATCGTCGTACGAGGGTACGCAGAGCACGGGTAATGTGAAGCAGCACCTCGGCATCGACTTCGACATCGAGGGTAAGGATATCATCATCGTCGAGGACATCGTAGAGACGGGTCACAGCATGAACTACCTGCTCGAGTACCTCAAGGAGCGCAAGCCCGCAAGTGTGGCCATCTGCACCCTCTTCTACAAGCCCGAGAAGTTCCTCCACGAGTATAAGATTGACTATGTAGCGATGCCCATCGGCAACGAGTTTATCGTGGGCTATGGCTTGGACTACAACCAGATAGGTCGTAACCTTAAGGATATTTACGTTTTAGATGAAGATTAATCCCGACTTGGAGCTTTTGGAGGGTGGCCGTAAGTTACCCCTCGTAGAAGACTTCTATACCATTCAGGGCGAGGGTTACCACTCGGGTAAGCCCGCATACTTCATACGCCTCGGTGGCTGCGACGTAGGCTGCCGTTGGTGCGATGCCAAGTACACATGGAACCCCAAGGTCTTCCCCCCTACCCCTGTTGAAACTATCGTTGAGCGCGCATCGTCGTGCTCGGCACAGGCCATCGTGATTACGGGTGGCGAGCCACTGTTGTACCCATTGGGAGAGCTCACACGCCAGCTCCATGCCAAGGGCCTCGAGATATTTATCGAGACATCGGGCACCAACCCCATTAGTGGAGAGTTCGACTGGATATGCCTCTCGCCCAAGCGCCAAATGCCACCATTGGAGGAGGCATTGCGTCGCGCTGACGAACTAAAGGTAATCATCCAGACCAAGGAGGACTTGGAGTGGGCGGTGGAATGCAGTAAGAGGGTAAGCCGTAAGTGCCGCCTATACTTGCAGCCCGAGTGGAGCGTCTACGAGCAGATTATCGGCGACATCGTCGAGTGGGTAAAACTCAACCCCGTGTGGAACATATCTATCCAGACGCATAAATTCATGCACATACCATAGCGCAATGAAGGAGGAGACTAAGCTACGCATAATAAACTACTTTTGGGTTGTGTTGACCGTGGTCATCACCATCTGTACGCTCTATGTATCTGTGCTTACGATACGCGACATGATACGCACAAACTCGCAAATCAGGGATCTCGACGAGAAGATTGAGACCTACGAGGCAAAGATCAAGCGCGACAGCATCTTCATCCACAACATCTCCACCGACCCCGAGTTTATGGAGAGCTACGCCCGCGAGCACTACCATATGCAACGCCCCGGCGAGACAGTCTACATCCTCGAAGAGTAGTCTACGAAACGCTATTGACCTACGCCCTGCACAATTTTGAAGTGTGCGGGGCGTTCTATTTTGGAGGGTTGCACAAGGGCAAATTCGGCAGGGTGAAATATTTTATAAAAAAATTTAAAAAAAGTCTGTTAAAAATTTCACAGTACGAAATTATTTGCTAACTTTGCACCGATTTTGTGGTATTGGAATATGTTCCTCATTGCGCCAAATATGTGCGAATGGTTACACACGAGGAGTACCACATGAGATTTAGGTAGAGGAGAATCAAGAATTAATTAATAAAAGTATTGAACTATGGCAACAATTGATTTGGCAAAGTACGGTATCACCGGCGTTGAGGAGGTTGTTTACAACCCTTCGTATGAGACTTTGTTCGAGGAGGAGACTAAAGAGGG
>JAZRAT010000070.1:0-4884 GCA_045634725.1 Alistipes sp.
ATGTTCGAGCCGATCATACCGGCAGCACCGACGATAACGAGCTTGTCGTTAGTTAGAAATGCCATAGTTGTAAATGTTTTTTTAAGTTGTTATAGTTTGTAAATACTCTCAAATTTTGGTTGATTGTGCCAATACATATATTTATGTACGCAATCATCACGCAAAATTAGGAAACATTCGAGGATATTGCAAACTTTTTTGCAAATAAAATTTGTTTTGCGCTCCACGATGATAACATTGTTGATAAAATTATTACCTTTGTATTAATTATGGAGAGAATTATTCAAATAAACCAAGCCTCGACTCTCTATGTGGGTCGTGCCGAGGAGCTCCTCGCGAGGGTGCTTCCCGAGGGTCGTACCATTGTAATTACCGATGCCAACATCGACCGCCTATATCCCAACCTTGTGCGCCGCTTCGATCACATAATCGTGGGTCAGGGCGAGGTGTGCAAGAGTCTTCAGACTGTCGAGCGCGTCTATAGTGAACTTATGGAGCTGGGTGCCGACCGCTCAACATTTATCCTTGGTATTGGTGGTGGTATCGTTACGGATATCGCGGGCTTCGTCGCTGCGACATATATGCGTGGTGTGGAGTTCGGCTTTGTCTCTACTACGTTGCTCGGTCAGGTCGATGCCTCGATAGGTGGTAAGAATGGCGTAAATGTTGCAGACTACAAAAATATGGTTGGCACCTTCCGTCAGCCCCGCTTTGTGATTGCCGATGTGGAGATGCTTCGCACGTTGCCCAAGCGAGAGTTGCGTGCAGGTATGGCAGAGGTGGTTAAGTGTGCCATTATTGCCGATGCGGAACTCTTCGAACGCTTGGAGCGTTGCGGTGGGGCAATCTACGATTCGGCAGAGGATATGCAGGAGGTTATGCTTGGTGCTGTGGCTGTCAAGGCACGCATAGTGGCGGAAGATGAGCGCGAGGGTGGCGTACGTCGTCTTTTGAACCTCGGACATACGCTCGGTCACGCCATTGAGAAGTGTACGCACGATGTTACCCATGGTGAGGGTGTTGCTATCGGTATGTCGCTTGTTGCCCATGCTGCGGTGCGCCGTGGTATGCTTGGTGAGGATGTCGCCCAGCGCATAGATAGGGTGCTTGAGCAACTTGGTCTAAATTTGGATATGCCCGTAACAATTAATGAAGTGTTGCGTGAGGTGAAGTATGATAAAAAGAAGAATAACAACTCTATACGTTTGATTGTACCCAAGGATATCGGCGAGTGCGTTGTCGAGGTGCTATCGTTCGGGGAGTTGGAGCAGATGTTTAAGTAGTTAAGTCTATGAAACGAGTATATATGTTTCTTGCCGATGGCTTCGAGTGTGTCGAGGCCTTGGCGCCGATAGATGTCATGAATCGCGCGGGCGTGGAGTTGAAGCGTGTTGCAGTGGGTGGTAACTTGAACGTTACCTCATCGCACGGCTTGGTTGTGTTGAAGTGCGATATGTTGATTGAGGATGCCAATTTCGCAGATGGCGAGGCTATTATCTTGCCGGGCGGTAACCCTGGTTACATTAACCTCCGCAACTCGGAACAAGTGTGCGCAGTTGTGCGCGACTACTACGAGGGCGGTAAGTTGGTTGCTGCGATATGTGGCGCACCCACGGTGCTGGCTGCTGCGGGTGTTGCTCGCGGCTGTAGCGTGACATGCCACACGACCGTTGTCGAGGAGATGGGCGACTACCACTTTGTTGGTGGTTCGGTGGTTGAAGACGCTAACCTCATTACCGCTGCGGGTGCTGGCCTTTCAGTTGACTTTGCTTTGGCCATTGCCGAGCGCCTTGTGGATAGCGAAACTCTCTCTCGTGTCCGACGTGGCATGGAGGTGTAGGCTGATTAGTAATTTGTGCTAATAACAAAAGCGGGGTAGTGATACCTCGCTTTTGTCTATTATACTACTTATGTCATTTTCAGTCATTGGGCTCTCTATTTCTCGAGCGTCTCCTTTGTTAGCAGACCTTCGTATGGGTCAACGCCCTCCACTACATCCTTACACACCAACCAGCGAACATTGGTTATCTCATTGTCCACGGTGACATATGCCTGCACGAAGTTCCATCCGAGCGACTCCATGTAGTTCAGGGCATCAATCAGGGAGTTAAATTCGACCCTGTTACCCTTGTCGTCTACCAAGATTTGCATCGAGTCGCCTTTAAGTTGCTCCTGACCATAGTCGATGATAACCTTTTTTGTTCTGCCGAATGTGTGGTACTCCCTGATTTCGCAGAAGACCCTGCCCTCGGCAAAGAGGTTGGTTGTACAGATGCACATCGCAATAAAAAGTAGTAGTCGTTTCATAGTCTTAAATTTTAGGTGTTTGAGGTTTTGTATAACAAAGTTATAAAACGACTGCACCATTTTATGCTGAGCCCTCCGCGAAACGACATACTTAGGGGGTGAAGTGACAATATGTGGGGGTGAAAAAAATGGGGTTGCCCGCGTGGGCAACCCCATACCTATTTTATATCTGCCGACAATTACTTGCGGACCTCGGCGCCAGCCTTCTGCTCGAGCTGAGCCTGAAGGTTAGCCATGGTGCGCTCAATCTGCTTGTCGGTGAGCGTCTGGTTCTTATCCTCAAGGATGAAGCTCAAGGCGTAAGACTTCTTGCCCTCGGGGAGCTTGTCGCCCTCATATACGTCGAACAACGATACCGACTTCAAGAGCTTCTTCTCGGTAGCAAATGCGATAGAGCGGAGCTGCGAGAATGTAACGCTCTTATTAACAAGGAGTGCCAAGTCGCGCTTAACCTCGGGGAACTTCGAAAGCTCCTTGAACTGCACCTTCGCCTTCTTGGTCATCTTGATGAGCTGGTCGAAGTCGATCTCTGCGAAGTATACATCCTGCTTGATGTCGAACTTCTTGCGAATCATAGGCGACACGACACCCATGCGTACCACCTCGTTAGGACCCTGCTTGAAGACGATAGCGTCGCCATAGAGGTCGCACTCGAGGCTCTCCGACTGCAATGCGTAGATGTCAACACCGAAGCGCTTCAAGAGGCGCTCAACGATGGCGCGGAGTGTGAAGAACGACGCAGTCTCCTCCTTGCTGTTCCACGAAAGCTGTGTCTTGAGACCTGTGACGGTGATGCCGATGCGGTTGTTCTCCACATACTTAGCCAAGGTGTTCTCCTCCGAAGCCTTCTCCGCAGCGAATGCGTAGCAGTTGCCCACCTCATACATCTTGAGGTTACCGTTGCGGCGGTTAACATTGAGCTCTACGGCCTCCAAGGCGTTGAAGAGCAATGTCTGACGCATAACGTTGAGATCCTGAGACAATGGATTCAAAATCTTCACGCAATGCTCTGCGGGGTATGATGTCGAGCCCTCATAGTATGAAGCCTTGGTGAGCGAGT
The DNA here is from genome assembly GCA_045634725.1 of Alistipes sp. GTDB lineage: Bacteria > Bacteroidota > Bacteroidia > Bacteroidales > Rikenellaceae > Alistipes. Next base: position 3,368 of record JAZRAT010000070.1, read on the forward strand.
TCGACATGATCTCTGTGTAGCCGTTCGAAGTGAGGAAGTCTGATGCCACATTCTGCAAACGTGCCTTGTCGGGCTTTGGTGCGTACGACAAAGTAGAGTTAACGTGGTCTGAAATCTCAATGTTGTTGTAGCCATATACGCGCAATACATCCTCAATGAGGTCGGCCTCGCGCTGTACATCTACGCGGTAGGGAGGAACTGCCACGGTGAGCACCTCACCCTCGCGGCTGAGAATCTTGACGTCGAGCGACTCGAGGATAGTCATGAATGTCTCCTCGGGGATGTTCTTGCCGATGAGCTTGCGTGCGCGCTCCAACGAGAACTCAAACTCGAAGTCGCGTGCGGGAGTGGGGTTAATGTCGATAATCTCCGATGTGATGCGACCACCTGCCAATTCCTGCATGAGCATTGCTGCACGCTTGAGGGCGTAAACCTGAATATTGGGGTCGATACCACGCTCGAAGCGGAATGAAGCATCTGTATTGAGACCGAAGCGCTTTGCGGTCTTGCGCACCCATACGGGGTGGAAGTATGCGCTCTCGATAAATACGTTTACAGTAGAGTCGCTGATGCCAGAGTCCTGACCGCCATATACACCTGCGATACACATGGGGCGCTCTGCCGAGCAAATCATAAGGTCGTTAGCCGTGAGTGTGCGCTCTACGCCATCAAGTGTCACGAACTTCTCGCCCTCGTTTGCCGATCGTACCACAACCTTGCCACCCTCAATCTTATCTGCGTCGAATGCGTGGAGGGGCTGACCCAACTCGAAGAGAACATAGTTGGTGATGTCCACGAGGTTGTTCTTGGGGTTGATGCCCGCAGCGCGCAACTCGTTCTGCATCCACTCTGGTGATGGCGCAATCTTGCAGTCGCTAACGGTGATACCTGCGTAGCGGGGTGCCGCCTTAGTATTTACAACCTCCACCTCGATTGTGCGAGATGTGTCGTCAACCTTGAAACCATCAACCGATGGGAGCTTGAACTCTACGCGCTCGCCACGGCTCTTGAGGTATGCTGCGATGTCGCGAGCAACACCGATGTGCGATGCTGCATCTACGCGGTTAGGTGTAAGACCGATGCCGATGAGGTAGTCGTCAGCGATGTGGAGATACTCCTTCGCAGGTGTGCCTACAACTGCCTCTGCGGGGAGCTCCATGATGCCGTCGTGGTTACGGCCGATGCCGAGCTCATCCTCTGCGCAGAGCATACCGAGTGACTCAACGCCACGAATCTTGCTACGCTTAATCTTGAACTCCTCCTCCGAGTCGATGGGGTAGAGCACCGAACCAACAGTTGCGCACATAACCTTCAAACCCTTACGGCAGTTAGCTGCGCCACATACAATCTGCAATGGTGTCTCTGCGCCAACGTCAACGGTAGTGATGTGGAGGTGGTCAGAGTCGGGGTGATCCTCGCAAGTGAGAACCTCGCCCACAACAACACCCTTCAAGCCACCCTTGATGGTCTCAATCTTCTCGAACTCCTCGACCTCAAGGCCAAGTTCGGTGAGTATT